>CAZLDC010000041.1:4359-7608 GCA_964558385.1 uncultured Gammaproteobacteria bacterium | reverse complement strand
GGAGCATCGGATACAGCCATAACGTAAGTGCTGCAATGACAAGCGCCGCGAGTCCTGATCCGAACAGACCATATAGTCCTCCTTCCAGAATAAATGGTCCCCGGATATACCACGGAGAAGCGCCGACCAAATTGAGAATTTCCACTTCCTGCTTCTTGATGGCTATCTTCATGCCGATGATCGTCATCACAATGAGAATGGAATCTACAGCCAAAAGTCCCGCAAGTGACCCTCCCACCCAGCGGATGGCCCCTGTCCAGGAGATAAGCGTCTCCACGACATCACGCTGATAGACGACCTCTTCTATCCCCTCGGCGTTTTTGATAACCGCCTCGAGATCACCGAGAAAATTCGGAGACGTCGCCGACACCTCCAGAGACGCAGGAAGTATATCCGCCGTGACCATTTCCAAAAGGAGCGGGTCACTTTTATTTTGTTCGCGGTATATGACAAGCGCCTCGTCTTTGGAAACGTACGTGATGCCCGCAATTTTACCCGTAACTTCAAGCTCTTTTTGGAGCTTCCCGATGACATCATCACCGGCTTTATCCTGAAAGTACACCGTAATCTGCGGCTTTCCCTCAAAATACTGCAAAATAAAGTAGGAGGCCATACTCGCAAGGAAAAAAAGCCCGACCAACAGAAGTGTCAAAAACATGGTGAGCGTTGCAGCTGCCGCCTGATACGGCGATCGGCGCATATGCTTGAGTGCAGTAGTTAGGGACATCATGGTTATTTTGTATTTTTTCTGCGCATCGCTTTTTTATGAATATGATATCTGCCTCTCACTTCGTCGCTTACGATTGCCCCGTGTTCCAGGGTAATCGTCCGTTTTTTGAGCTCATTGACAATGCTCGCGTTATGCGTCGCCATGATAATCGTCGTGCCTAAGCCGTGAATCTCCTCAAGGATATCGAGGATTTCCCAGGACGTTTCCGGATCCAGATTGCCCGTCGGTTCATCCGCCAAAAGCACCTTCGGGCCGCCGACGATCGTGCGGGCGATACTCGTGCGCTGCAATTCTCCCGCCGATAGCTGTTGGGGAAATAAAAGTCTTTTGGACGCAAGCCCGACGAGATCAAGTACTTTATCAACGTCCCGGATAATCTCCTGAGTGTCCTTCCCTAATATCTCGAGGGCAAGGGCGACATTTTCAAAAATCGTACGGTCCGATAACAATTTAAAGTCCTGATACACAACCCCGACCCTTCGCCGCAGGAGATGAATGCTCGATGAAGGAAGCGCAGGGATATTCCAATCATCAAGCATGATCGTACCGCTCGTCGGAATCATTTCGCGGGTCAGAAGCTTGAGGAAGGTCGTTTTTCCGGCACCGGAGGGTCCGATAAGAAAGACAAAATCCCCGTCCGGAATGGTTACCGTTACATCGGAAAGCGCGTGGGTTTCCCCGTACAGTTTGGTGACATTGGTGAATGAAATCATTCCAGAATTTCAATTTTTCCTACATCCATGAGCCAAGCGGCTTTTTTCGCGGCAAACGTCTCTCCCCAAACCTTCACCTTTTTCCCGGCGTAAGAATCCAAATCTATGACGGAAGATATCAGATACGCCGTCTGTGACGGTCCGCCTTCACGCACAAGCTTATGCGTTCCCTCGCCGTTGATGCCGCCTTTTTCTAATGTACCTTCGGCTGAATCTTTAAAATTTTTCGTATCCGTGACGCCTTCCATTTTATCTGTTTTCACCATCTTGGGAGCGTCTGCGGTTTTATTCTGGGAAAGGCCGGGTCCGCGTGATAGTAAATAGCCCGTGCCTACGCCAAGCAGCACGAGCATCAAATACACACCCAAGGCGACAAACCGCATTGTTTTTTTATCTGTGGCAGCGGGCATAGATTCTTCAGGAAGAATGTCTTTCATATTCTCGTCCATATAGGAATAGTATTACTGTTTAGGAAAATCTTTTCAAGTAGGCAGTAATAAAACCGTCTAAATCTCCGTCCAAAACACTCTCGGTATGGCTGGTTTCATACTGCGTCCGGAGATCTTTGACCATGTGGTACGGGTGGAGAACATAAGACCGAATCTGATTGCCCCATCCGGGTGTCTTGTAGGCGCCTTTGAGCTTCACTTCCTCTTTCCTTTGCTCTTCCTCCTGCAGGGCCCACAATTTCGCCCGCAGTACTTTAAGGGCATATTCACGGTTTTGTCCCTGATACCGCTGCGTCTGACAGGTAACGATAATGCCGGTGGGTTTATGCGTGAGCCGGACGGCAGTCGACACTTTATTGACGTTTTGACCTCCCTTTCCGCCAGAACGGAAAAAATCCCATACGAGATCATCTTCTTTGATAACCGGACCCACGGCGTCTTCCACAACCGGCAGCACTTCTGCCATAGCAAATGACGTCTGCCGCAGATTATCTGCGTTAAATGGAGATTGACGGACCAGACGGTGAACACCGGCCTCTGCTTTGAGATGTCCGTACGCGTATGCCCCGGTCACATGAAAGGTAATACTTTTGATTCCCGCTTCCTCCCCCATGGTCTCGTCGAGTATTTCAAAATCCCAACCCTTCCGCTCAAAATACCGTTGATACATCCTCGAGAGCATGGCAGTCCAATCCATCGCCTCTGTTCCACCCTGGCCGGAATGGAGGGCAACGATTGCGTCGCCCCGGTCGTAGGCTCCGGAAAGATAAACCGCATATTCGAGCCTGTCGACTTCGCGCTCGAGCTCCTGTTCGTCCCCGCCCTCGATCATCAACTCAAGCATCTCTCCTTGCTCAAGTTCCTTTTGCAGGTCAGATAGAAGCTTCATCTTTCGGGCAGCGGATTGGGGATCCGCCCAAAAATCCTGTTTCATGCTCATCGCTTCAAGCTCCCGGATAGAGCCTCTCTTTTCATCGAGTTTGAGCTTGATCAGTATGTCCTTAGCGCGGGTAATGAGCGTTTCATCCATGGCTTTCGCAAGTATATCATGAAGCCAAAAGCTGCCAGAATATGCCGGCTGTCCCGATAGTCAAGACCACTACGGTCACCCACCCGAAAACATTGTCAAACCAACGATTTACGAGCGGTCCCATAATCTTTTTATCGTTACACATAAGCAGAATAAGCGTTATGAGGATCGGACCGAGCATCCCGCCGAGCACCTGGGAATACAGAAGTGCTTTCATCGGAGCAATACCACTCACCGCAATCCCCACTCCCGCCACCATCGAAGCCGTGATTACCGTGTAAAATCCTTTTGCTTTATTCGGCTTGTCAGAAAGGCTATCCCGCCACC
>CAZLDC010000041.1:0-4349 GCA_964558385.1 uncultured Gammaproteobacteria bacterium | reverse complement strand
CACCCAAATACTTCTGCAACTGCGTATGCCGTGGACGCAGCCAACACCGGTATAGCCAACAATCCGGCTCCTACTATTCCGACAGAAAACAGCAAGGACGCCCAGGGACCTGCCAAAGGATCGAGGGCCCGCGCCGCCTGCGCGGCCGTGATCATGGATACATTTTCTTTACCGGATAATGCCTGCGCTGAGGCCAGGATGATAAAAAACGATATGAAATTACTGTAGATAAATCCCGGCGCCAGCAACCGATCTTCCTGACGGGATTCAGCGGCAAGCTCTGCGCGGGAGTTTTTCTCCTCCGTACCCTGTTTGGATTGCCAAAAAAATAAAAAGGGGGTAATCGTCGTGCCCAATAGCCCTACTCCCGCTAAAAAATATGACAACGAAAATTCTATATGTGGGTATAGGAGCGCACGTACAACGTCTCCCCATGCGGGACGCGAGAGAAAACCGGATATCACGTAGGCGATATATACCAGAGACAACAGCAGTAAATACCGTTCAATAATTCGAAAGCTTTTCATCACCACAATTGCCCAAATAACTATAGCAATCGGAACGACCCACCAATAATACGAGGTGTCCGTCATCATACCAAGAACCTCAGCAACACCAGAGAGATCCGCTCCCAACGTCGTAATGTTGGCGATGATTAACACGCCGGCCATCGCCAAGGCCGCCTGCGGTGGATAATGTTCTTTGATAATCGTCATGAGCCCTTTTCTCTTGACTGCTCCGAGCCGGGCGCACATCGCCTGTACCGCGATGAGCATGGGGGTGGAAAGGATAAGCAGCCATAACTGATGGTAACCGAATTGAGCTCCGGATATAGAATACGTTGCGATACCGGCAGGATCATTATCCGCTCCACCTGCGATGATGCTCGGGATGATACGACGAACAGCTCGTCGAAAACGGGCAGAAAACATATTATTCTTTCGGTTTACACACCATTTCTATGACCCGCTCCTGTTGGGTCGCGGGTAATTGCTGATACTGCTTGATGACTTGAGCGGCTACCTGCTCAGATACTATTTGTTGGACTTTCTGCTCAACGGATGATGTCACGACACCGGCGACGGAGGAAACGGTATCGGAAAGATTTATCGGCTTCACTTCGCCCTGTGATACACCCAAAAGCTCCGCGGTACTGCGGCCCACTTCCGTACCAAGCACGGTATTTCGTACCTCCTGAAGCGCTTGTGGCTGAGGGGAGCTTGTAAACTTCGGCCAAAGCAGACTCCCGACCGCCACGACAACCGCCCCCATTCCGGCAATAAACACATATTTGATTATCTGTGGCATCACCTCATAGTATACCCCGTTGAGAATGTTTCTTCATCCGTGATATAACATTGTTCACATGATAATCGCAGGCATTGATCCCGGTTCCGCGCGTATGGGATGGGCAGTTATTCAAACCGAGAGCGGCCAGGAGGTCAAGCCCGTATCTTACGGATGCATAACGACCCAAAGCAATGCTTCAGATGAATTGCGACTCAAATCTATCTATGGCGAACTCATGAATATTCTCGCTACCCACAAACCGCAACACGTTGCAATTGAAGATTTATTTTTTGCAACCAACGCAAAAACAGTCATTCCGGTGGCGCAGGCCCGGGGGGTCGTTCTGCTGTCCGCAGCCATGTCCGGTCTGCCGGTATATGCGTATTCCCCCAGAGCCGTAAAAAACGCGATTGCCGGAAGCGGAACCGCGGATAAATCTCAGGTGACCGCGATGGTCATGCGCATTCTTCACATTGACACGCCCCCCAAACCGGACGATACTGCGGATGCGTTAGCCATCGCCCTCACCCACGCATATTCGTATAAATTGAAAGATAAAACCTTATGATTGGTGCTCTGGTCGGTATCGCTGCTATGCCGGTGACGAACCCCATGCTCCTGATGGTCGGAGGCGTGGGATACCGGGTTGCCGTACCGGACCGCATACTCCAATCGGTCAAAAGCGATGCAACCGTAACCCTCTATACCCATACGCACGTCCGGGAGGATACGCTTGACCTGTATGGATTTACGACGAGAGAGGAGCTATCCCTTTTTGAACTGCTGCTTTCCGTATCCGGTATCGGACCCAAGACAGCCCTCACCGTGATAGACCGGGGGGTAGGATCAATCCGCCGCGCAATCGCGACTGCCGATGTCTCATTTTTTACATCAATCCCGCGGTTGGGCAAAAAAAACGCCCAAAAAATCATCATTGAACTCAAATCCAAGCTCGGCAGCCATACGGACTTGGACCTGCAATCTGACCCATCCGGAGAAACAAAGGACATACTCGACGCACTCACCACCATGGGATTTGCTAAACAGGAAGTGATGGATGCGATCCAAAAACTCACTCCAGCTGCGGTTACTATGGAGGATAAAATCCGGTCAGCGCTCCGGCTTCTGCATAAAGGATAACGCTCTATGAAATCAACACCTATCCATCCAGTCAAAGAACCCATACCAGAGCGCCCTACTGTGGAGGAAGAAAAGCTGCTGACCTCGCTGCGCGCGGCATCCTGGAGTGAATTTCACGGGCAGGGAAAACTCAAAGAAACGCTCAAGATCGCAATCACGGCCGCAAAAAAACGCAAGGAGCCTCTGGAACACATCCTCCTATATGGACCGCCGGGACTGGGCAAAACGACCATGGCGCATCTGATCGGCCGGGAGCTCGGGGTAAACGTGCGGGTCACGAGCGGCCCTGCCATAGAACGGGCAGGAGATCTCGCTTCGATCCTCACAAATCTGCAGCCGCATGACATACTGTTTATCGACGAAATTCACAGGCTCAATAAAGTTGTCGAGGAAACCATCTATCCCGCGATGGAAGACTTTGCCCTGGACATCATCATTGGGAAAGGCCCATCCGCCCGTACGCTTCGCCTGGACCTTCCGCCGTTTACCATAGTAGGAGCGACGACCCGCATCGGCCTTCTCTCGAGTCCCCTCCGTGACCGGTTTGGTGTGGTCTCGCGCCTAGCTTTCTATGAACCCAATGAGCTCAAGCATATCCTCGCCCAGGCCGCCATAAAATTGAAAACAAAAATCCACGACCGGGCACTTACGGAACTCTCCCGCAGAGGCCGCGGAACGCCAAGGATCGCACTGCGGCTCCTCAAGCGCGTACGGGATGTGGCCCAGGTCGAAGGAATCGGTGAGATTACCGAGGCTATCCTCACCCGTTCCCTTTCTATGCTGGAAGTAGATCATATGGGACTGGACGACTCGGACCGGCGGCTGCTCACTACCATCATCGACAAATTTGCCGGCGGCCCGGTCGGCATCGAAACGCTCGCAGCGGCTCTATCGGAGGATATCGGAACAGTAGAAGAAGTCCTGGAGCCGTACATTATGCAAATCGGATTTCTTAAACGGACCCAGCGCGGTAGAATCGTTACGATTGAGGGCTTTAAACATCTGGGCAAAACGATCCCCAAACACCTTCTGGAAGCACTCTAATAATTAACGAAGTAACGAAGTAACGAAAGTGCTACTTAAGCATTTCGTCGATCGCGGATTTGAACGTTGCAAATGGAACCGCACCGGAAATGAGATTTGTTTTTCCTGTTTTGGTATCCAGAAGGATATTACCCGGAGTTCCGGTTACGCCCGCTTTGGATCCGCCCGTCATATCGTCTTTTACATGAGATGCGTACCGGTCACTCTCCAAACACTCCTTAAATTTCGCTTCGTTTAACCCAAGTTCTTTTGAGAGAGGCACCAGTTTATCGAGAGCAAATCCCGTACCGTTTGATGTAGTCCGGTCATAGATCGCATCGGTGTATTTCCAAAACGCGTCATTGCCTCCCAGCTCATTTGCGCATTCGGATGCTTCCGCCTGCTTTTGGGCATTGGCATGAAACGCGAGCGGATAATGCCGATAGACCCACATCACCTTCCCCTTATATGCATCAAGTACCTGCTGGGCAGTGGGGTGAAAGCGTTTACAAAACGGGCACTCCATATCGGAATATTCGACTAAAGCAATGCGCGCATTGCGGTCTCCCCGAATATGATCATCTTTGGTAATCTTGGGCAATTCTTTGGCTTCCTGGGCAGGTGGCAGGGCGGCTACCGGTTGACCCACTACGGAAGGAGTATCTGCGCTGAGGGCACCCTGGCGTTCGAGAATCTGAATCTTTGTCCAAAGAGAACCCAACAAAAACGAACACACGACGAGAAGTATGATAACGACTGCCTGTATGACTCCCCCGATTTGCTGGATAACGATGGTGGGCGGGGCTGCCGGATTTTCGTAATGTTTCATACCTTTTTCCATGCGTCTCATCATTGTATACCCAGCTTAATCGGGTTGGCAGCTCGAAAGAGCGAAG
>CAZLDC010000040.1:739-7867 GCA_964558385.1 uncultured Gammaproteobacteria bacterium | reverse complement strand
ACACGATATTCAGATGATCAAAGCGGATTTTGTAGTACAGATCACTCCGCGCATAGATAGGTTTGGCCATATAAAAAAAGTTTGATTGTCTTTTTTGCACAATCGTATCCAGATAGTTGAGCTGATTGTTTCCCAAAAATCCCTGTATCTCCGTCGTTCGCAAGTTATACCCCAAATCGTAAAACGTGTACCGGGAATAAAAGATCGAGTTGACGTTATGCTTGAGACGGATAATTAATTGTTTTTGTTCCGTGAGATTTCTATCCCACCCATGAGCCCGTACCAATTGAAGCATCGTTTCCAGATCACCGTCATCGGTGCACACTGCGCCTCCCTCGACGGTAGACATGTGGTGTCCGACATAAAAAGAAAATGTGCTTGCCGTGCCCCAATTCCCAAGCTTCTTCTTTTTATACATCGTTCCCAACGCTTCACAATTATCTTCAATAAACACGATATTATTTTTTTTACAATATATCGCAATCTGATCTATATCATCACAAAAACCGAGAAGATTTGTGATAAATATCGCTTTGATTGGCCCATGCTCACATGCTTTTTGAAGGGTACGACTCGAAACATTGAGGGTATCAAGCTCGACATCAACCGGTACCACCTCCAGACCTAATTGAATAAGGGGCATCACATTCGTCGACCAAGTGAGAGCAGAAAATCCTACACGATCGCCTTTTTGAAGGCGGCCGAGATTGAGAAGTGCTTGAATAAGCGCAAGGTTAGCGCTACTGCCGCTGTTGACGAATATGCAATGCTTCCTCCCCTGATACCGGGCAAATCCGCGTTCAAAAAGCCGGCACTGCTCGCCGATGCTGAGCTTCTCTGCCTTCTCGATGAAGCGGCAAAGTTTTTGCTTCGTGTCCGTCTCGTTATAGAAAGTAGATTTAATAAGAGGAATCATAGATTCGTAGTATACCATGCAATCGTGCGGCGCAACCCTTCATTCAGAGAAACCCGGGGCTTCCACCCTAACACTCGGCTCGCTTTTTCCCAAGAAACGTACTGATCGGCAATTTCTCCTTCCCGGTCCTCTTTTATTCTGACTATCTCAATCCTCTCTCCTGTAAGCTTTCCGATGGTTTTGATAATATCCCGTACCGATACAGGAGTACCGGCTCCAAAATTAAAAATGCGGTTTTTTTCTAACTTCGCGTCGGACATGGCACCAAGTTTGAGATATGCATCCACCGCATCGTCGATATAGAGATATTCCCGTTTCGCCGTCCCTCCCCACATCGGTACGGGTTTCTTTTGCAACATATATCGAAGTGTTTTGGGTATAAGCCGGGTAACATTCATATCCCCGGGGCCGTAAATATTGGCAAACCGCGGAATGACAACCGGGAGATTGAAACTATCCGCGTATGATTGCGCGAGCAGATCCGCCATCGTTTTGCTGGTTTCATACGGACGGGAAGGACGCGGCGGATCACTTTCGCTAAACGGCGGCGTACCCTCACCATAGACATGTGCCGTTGACGCAATGACGACCCGTGACATACCATAGACTCTTGCTAACTCCAGAATGTTTAGAGTTCCAATAAAATTAGTTCTGAATGTATCGTAAGGGTTCGTCTGTCCCCTCTCCACCAATGCTTCCCCGGCTAAATGAAAAACAACGTCGGGATTATTTTGAAAAAACTTCTCGAGCATTTCCCGGTCGGAAACATCGTTCTTTCCGTTCTCGCGGATAACCACAATCACTGTGGAGCCTAGTGCCGTAAGCGCACGGACCAGATGTGTCCCTACAAATCCACTCGCCCCGGTCACTAAAACTCGCTTATTGCTCCAATAATCTTTTTGCATATCGGGAAATGAATGATGTTATTATAACCCAGCTATACATGAGGACAAAACTAAAAGATAGAAAAGGGTGGAGGAACCAGGCAATATCACGGATCTTCCGAAACCCACGTATACTATCGACCAACGGAACCACTACAGTCGCACAAATAAGAATCGACAACAATAATTCAAAAATTCCCTTTCTTGATAATATTCCGTATCTTCGTACTGGTTTATCCGATGACTTATCCAGTCCCCTCTGATACTGACGAAAAAATAACATGCGCCTCTTCAAAAAATTCCAAACGCTGCCGTAACCCGTTAAATGTAATATAGAATCTTTTACAAACGCAAACGTATCGTATCCCTTGAGGATCAAATCGATATTTACATCCATATCGAAATATAACCCCGGAGAAATTTTCGCGTATTTGATCAGTGTCGCTCGTCTCACTAAAAATCCGTTCGCGCCGATCGTTGGCATCGTCTCGGGTTTAAATCGAACTGTATAATATCCCCCGCAGTCCTGTATGAGCCCGGATGATTGGTATGTATCATATACATAGGAAAGTCTGTCAGCTTTGCCCATATACCAAACGAGCGGATCTCCGGCCCCAAACAATGCAAAATACCGGTCCAAGAGTGTCGACTGCGGATCATAGTGATACCGCAGCGTTTCCACACCAACTACATCTCTGTGTTCAAGAAACGGCTGTATCATTTTTTGCAGCCACAGATCATGCGGCAGCACATTGTCATGATCTATCATCGCAATGATCTCATTGTTTGCATGGCTCACACCGGTGGCTTTATTAAACTCTGCGCTCTGCTTGAGCGGATCTACGGCGGTCCACCGGACGTTAAAGGAAGAGGCAATTGTACGGGTCATATCCGTCGATGCCCCATCAGCGATGATAATCTCCACCCTATCCTGAGGATATGTTTGACTCCGGATACTCCGGAGGCAACGCGCGATCGTCCGCGCGGAATTATGCGTAGCAACCACGACGCTAATGCTTGGCAGTGTATTTTTCATGCGCTCGTCCTAACAACGATATGCTCTCTTTCGTCACATCCTCCCATCGCAGTCCCTTAACCCATGTCATACCGTTTTGCTGATACTCGCGATACTGCTTTGGATGTTTGTAAAGCCAAACGGCTTCGCGTGCTAACGATTGGGGAGTATTATCACGAACTACAATGCCTGTTTTTCCGTGCTGTACCACCTCCGATAGACCATGGGTATTATAGACGACAGCAGGCGTTCCCTGACTTGCCGCCTCCAATACCACGAGACCCCAACCCTCCTTGACTGACGCATGAAGCAAAACATGTGATTGTCGCATGAGCGAAAGTTTTTTTTCTTCCGATACGTAGCCAAAAAAAGTTATCCTTATTCGGAGATCATCGGGATTGAGACTGTGTTTCAGTGCCTTAATATATTCGCTCTCGCCGGTACCGATGACCCACAACCTGGCCGTGGGTAAATCGTTACAGATCATGGAAAATGCACGGATCACATCTTCAATTCCTTTCATCTTAACGATACGACTTACAAACAAGAATGTCGGTACGCGTTCTTTTTGCGGAAGTTTGGTAATAACCCGGCTCAATGGGGGGCAAGGTATTGCAGCACACTGATCTTTCGGCACTCCGTGTTTCACGAGATCGTCAATAGTCGCTTGAGCATCTACCCAAAACTGTATATTCCGATAGAGCCGAAGATACAACAATTCGATAGTTCTGCCGATAATATTTATGGGAAATGGATACATACTGTCCCATATATCACCCGCTACTTCATGAATAAAGGCCACTATAGGAACACGGACGTAGAGCGGTGTAAAAAAAGGAATTCCGTGAATCTCATCAACCACCACATCAAACTCTTTCCTGTGCAAAAGATAATAGATTGGTGCTACAAGGTGCACCGTCAGAGATCCGGCCCATCGTACAATTTTTACTCCAAAAACAATCTCTTCCTTTTTTCCCTGATCGAAACCCGCGGTAAACCAGGTGACCCTATGTCCGGCTTTCACCCACGCTTTTGCGTGCTCGAGTGTAACAATTTCCGCACCTCCGGACTTCGGGTGCTTGCTATCGCGCCAATTGAGTATGAGAATACGCATGGGTTCATCCGACGTTTACGCGGAAATTAAGCTCCGGATCAAAAAGCCACCTTCTCTTGTTTGTCGCGTCATAATAGTGCAATAATCGGAGTCGATAAAAAACTGCTACCGTATCCCAAAGCGTTTTGAACGCCACTCCAACAAAATTTACATTTGTTATACTGGATGCGCCTGTAAAATTGAGCTCCACAGGTGCTTCAAAAATCCGTCGGTATCCTAAATGATTTGCTACCGCAAGTATTTCAATATCAAACGCAAATTGCTTCACAAGAAGCCTAGGCAATACATCTTCCAGAACTTCTCTTCGAAACAATTTTACGCCGACTTGAGAATCACGGATGCTCAATCCGAAGAGAGCTTTAATAATCATCTGATATCCCCACGAAAGAAGTTTCCGTTCATTTGGGTATACCACTTTGGACGCTGAATGTCGCTTGCTGCCGACGATAATATCCGCGTTATACCAACGGAAATGGGCAAGAAGCATAGATATCCCGTCAGCATGGATTTCTCCTCCGGCATCCAAAAAACCGATAATGTCTCCTTTGCTTTTTGCCATTCCGAACCGTACCGCATACCCTTTACCGTGGTTTGTCTTGTATCCTGTTACCGTCAGATGCGGGGATATAATTTTCTGAGCCTCCTGCCTGCTCCTGTCATCCTGCCCGTCAACAACTACGATCACTTCGTAGGGAAATGCAAGAAGTTCGAGCTCACCCAAGATAGCACGTAAATTTCTTTGAATTGATTTTTCCTGGTGATATACCGGAATAATGAGCGAAAGCAGCTTAGGTGCTCTTTTTTCCATAGGTGTAGTATAGCAAAAGAGAAGAAAAAAGGACTACTGAAACCGCTATATTTACTCCTATGACCTGAAGAATGGTCCCATGAAACAACATAATGAGAAGTGTCTGCAAAAGTGCGCAAATGCCGGTGATAATCCAAACATTCATTCTATCCAGAGCCAAAAGCGTTTGGATCAGAATGCTTGATAGCGAGAAAAATGACATAAATATTGCAAATGGCCCCATATATTGTGCTGCGCCAAAAAATGCCTTACCAAATGCAATAAGCACAATTTCTGGAGCGATAAAATAAAATGCAGTCAGACCGATACAAACCAGTCCGATAATCATCAATCCGACCGCCACCAAACGCCTGTGTCCTTTCCCGCTTACATTGCGTTCTGACACAATGGGAAACAGCACAAAACTTACGGCGCCCGTTGCATAAAAAAGGACTTTCCCTAATACAGAAAGTGATGCATAGATACCTGCTTCGTGACTGCTAAAATAGTGTTTAACCAATAGAACGTCCTGACTGAAAAGCAAGGTAATCCCCAACGTCGTAATGAAAGCCGGGATGCTAAAACTCAATGCATCCTTCCGGTTAATCGCGAGCGGCTTCTCCTGCACACGAGTCATAAATCGAAGCGGGATGAAGGAAAGCCCAAAACTGATGAGGTTGGAAAATATATTACTGATAAGCGTCCATCCCACGCCGAAATATGCAAACCCCACGCCAAACACAAGACGCAGCGTCATCCCTACTGTTGCCAATACGCTCGAGGCAGTAAAAAGCTGAAATCCTTGTATCGCACTTCCATTGACGACAGACACGATAAATGTTGCAAAAATGAGATACAGCCACACCACATACCACAGGGATTCGATATTGAGAAACGCCGCAATACTCCGCGAAAATAAAAGGAGAAGAATCAAACCAACGCCTTCAGCAAGAAGAATTTTCACGGTTGTGACGCGGATAAGGCGCTTAGCTTGTCCCTGCTCGTCACCGGCTTTTAATACGGAAAAAAACTTAACAAGGATCGTCGTAATGACGCTCGAGGGTACATTGAGGATATAAAAGAGAGATAACAGTGCAGCGAGCTCTCCATATCCTTCCGTTCCTAATATTCTTCCGACAAAGACATGGTAGAGCCACCCGGCAACATTTGCGCCCATGGAACCAATGAGCACCACCGCGCTGTGCTTAAATATCGGATGATTGATAATTCTTTTGATGTTAAACATGAACAAGGCGCTGATAAAGGAGTGTGCCAAGCGCTACGATTCCGTCCCGCCAGGTTAGTTTTTTACCTTCTGAAAATTTCCGTCCGAAATAGGAGATAGGCACTTCATAGATCTGGTGGCCGGATTTGAGTATTTTGGCGGTGAACTCCGGTTCAAAATCAAACCGTCTCGCTCGGATCTGCATTCCATCCGAGACGCTTCTTCGGAATACCTTATATCCCGTTTCCATATCGGTAATGGTGGTATTAAACAATATGTTCGTCACCCATGTCACGAATTTATTTCCAAGCGCATACAGATACATCGTCGAAAGATGCGAACCCAGAAAACGCGATCCGTAGACCACAGTAACGCGCTCATCTGCAAACGGTCCTAGAAGCGTAGGATAATCCGTTGGGCTATACTCGAGGTCTGCATCCTGAATGAGGATAATTTCACCTGTCGCGTGCTTGAGCCCCCGGGTAACCGCGGCTCCTTTTCCCTGATTTACGGGTAGCGAAACAACGATAGCCTTCTTGCGCCAGGCGGCAAGGATTCGTGGTGTAGCATCCATCGATCCGTCATCCACAACGATAATCTGCTTTTGCCAGCCCGGTATCTTCACGGCAGACACACGCTTGAGTACTTCTCCGATGGTTGCCTCTTCGTTATAGACCGGAATGATAACGGATAATACCTTCATGATATGAAATATCCTTTCAGAAAACCCGTTGTAGCGTACACGAGTAGCATCAAAAATACAATCAGGACAGCAAGCTTTATCCATATTGGCCGCAGCCCACCAAATACGGCAAAAAGCGGAAACGCTGCCAGAAGATACCGCGGCATGGAGGATAGCGTACCGGTTAAGGTTGGTAGAAATATGACGCCTGCGCTGTAAAGGATCAACCCCTGATCCAAGCGTTTGCGCCATGCCGTGACCACCAACACAGCTCCAAACACGAGAGACGATAATTCCAGGACCGCGACATGATACAGAAATTCTCCCTGCGGTACAGTCATAAATATTCTTGCATACCTCCACAAAAGTTGCGGGAGAAATATAATCTCACTCCCGCTTCTCCCGGCTCCAAACGCCGACTGAACATGAAAAAACGCAAGCGGATCCCCCGCCACCCTCCACAGATACACCATGTAGCTGACAAGTCCGAGTGGGGCCATACACA
>CAZLDC010000040.1:0-729 GCA_964558385.1 uncultured Gammaproteobacteria bacterium | reverse complement strand
CTACTCTCGTGAGATGTTGGCGATAATTCCACAGGGCAATTGCGATGGGCAGCCAGAGAAACACACCCACAAGCCGTGTGGCGCTCGCAAACCCCGCGAGAACCCCTGCAAGAACCCAACGTCTCGCCTGCAGACTCACCAATACTCCTATAGATAGTGCAAAAAACACACTTTCCGTATACGCTGCAGCAAAGAAAAAACTCGCCGGATACACCAAAAAAAGCATGATAATCCATGTTCGTCCCGGAGCATCCTTCAGATACTGCCAAAACAGAAATAACCCCATAAATAGGGCTATATGGGATATCCCGACGGCTACGGATTCGTACGGAAAACCGGAAATGGTATGACCAAGTCGAATCAGCAGCGGATACATGGGAAAAAATGCAAATTGAAACACTCCGTAACCGTCTCTCGCAATACTCGTATAGTGCGCGCCGTCAAAGTTAGCCCAAGGGGTTACGAGTCCCAAAAATCCCGGGCGCTCACCCCACAGATAAGATGCAATCTTCTCTATGCCGTAGAGCCCGACGCGCCAACAAAAATATATCAGGCTGACAGCAATCATGTCCGCGCGCAGACTCGGCGCGCGTGTTTCACCGAAGAACTTTTTCATAAGAGGATATTGTTTCCCCGGCCACCCGCTGCCAGGAAAAGTGCTTCACCCAATTGAACTGCGCGTTCACGAGCCGTTTTAGCGCCATACCATCTAACCCAAGTGCCTCCATG
>CAZLDC010000039.1:0-7996 GCA_964558385.1 uncultured Gammaproteobacteria bacterium | reverse complement strand
TGTATTCATGTCCATGATTGTACATGGACTGTCGGATATTTACGGAAACATATCGATTGGGAGGTTGATGGTGACTATTTATAGATCACCATTCAAACTCCTTATGAAATAGGAGTAAAATAAAATATGAATATAAAGTATTGTTATCCCTCATGTTGATCAATTTGGGAATCACTGAATAGATCGCCCCACATAGCCGCGCTTCCAGGTCCTGTTCCTGCTGGATTGTCGTTTTCATCTAGCCTTCGTTTATAAACGAAGGTAATTTCTTCAGTTGTGATCGGACCATATTGAACAAGTGTAAAATGAGGAAATCTTGGATTAAGCCGTGAACAGGAGTATGGATTTTTCCAGCAGTCATCACCAACCGTTTCAGGGTGTTCTGTTTTAAGCCAATCAAAATATCGACATTGATTTCGAAATTCGCACATATTATTTTCTCCCATGATCCCAGTTGAACGTTCGCCGCTCCCGAGGGCTACCCCAGTAGCAGAGCAAAGCTCGCTACGGGGCGGGCAGTCCGCGCGTCGCGGTGTCGCGTCTACGGGATTGATGGTTGCTAAGCTCGTAAATTAGAATTTGCTCGCAAAGCAACACATCAAAAAAACCCCGCTTATTGGCGGGGTTCGTGTGATTTTTAAAAATTCTTTTTTATGCAGTCACCACACGACCCCCATCCGTAAATCGGAGGGTAATAAGGAGGACGTGAATAATTTGGTTACCGTTAGTTTGCATAGGGATCGTCAGTAAATAACTTCCTAGGGATTTACTGATACAACCCTTGTGCCGCATCTTCAAATTAAAAAGCGTTTAAATTATTCCTGGATGCGGCCATAAGACAAAATCATTTATATCATCCCACGGCGCCGCTTGTCAAGAGGAAAAATGCGTGGTATAGTATATTGATAGTTTGAAATTGCGATGACGGCCCAACAAGCCAGAGCATCGGGAAGAAATCCGTAAGGAAATTAGAACCCGACGGGGATTGCCCGTGATAGCAAGAAATGAAGTAAAAGGAAGTGTGGCACCGTCTTTTATGACCCCTGACGAGAAAAATCGTCGGGGTTTTTCGTGGTATGATAGAGGTATCTATGGAACGATCATTATCAAAAGAAACAATGTCAATGGTAGGGAAAGAAGTGATCCTGAAGGGGTGGGTCGGGGCTCGCCGCGACCACGGGAAGATTATGTTTTTGGATCTGCGGGACCGGTCGGGGATCGTACAGTTGGTGATAGCCCCAGATTCCGGGAATCCTGCGGATTCCCGGAATCAAGGAGTGAGCCCTGAGGATGTTATTCAAGTCGTGGGGCTCGTGAAGGCGCGTCCGGCATCCATGGTTAATCCCAAATTGGATACGGGCACGGTAGAGGTAGAGGTGAAGGAATTGACCATTCTTTCCAAAGCCCGTGATCTTCCGTTTCCCATTGATACGGATGGGCTTGAGATTAACGAGGAAGTCCGGCTCAAGTATCGGTATCTGGATATGCGCCGGCCCCGGATGAACCGGAACCTACGGCTCCGGTCCCAACTGACCACGTTCATCCGTAATTACCTGACGAACCTCGATTTTGTCGAAATCGAAACGCCTATTCTCACAAAAACCACACCGGAGGGCGCGCGGGACTTCATAGTTCCGTCACGGCTTCAAAAGGGTAAGTTCTATGCGCTTCCCCAGAGCCCACAGCAATATAAACAACTCCTCATGGTCGCGGGTTTTGAGCGGTACTTTCAGATTGCCCGCTGTTTCCGCGACGAAGATCCGCGCCATGACCGCGCGTACGGTGAGTTTACGCAGCTTGATATGGAGATGTCCTTCATGACCCAAAACGACATTATGACGCTTGCCGAGGATTTGTTTACCAAACTCGTGACGAAACTTTTTCCGGAGAAACATATCTCACAGACTCCCTGGCCCAGGATTCCGCATGCGCAGGCCAAAGCCAAATATGGTACGGACAAGCCGGATTTGCGGCGCGATAAAAACGACCCCAATGAGCTCGCGTTTTCCTGGACGATAGATTTTCCGCTGTTCACCGAGCAGTCCCAGGATGATTTTTATCATGGCTCCGGGAAAGCGAAATTTGCCCCGTCCCATCATATGTTTACAAGCCCCCATCCGGATGACATCGGGCTTCTTGAAACTGATCCGCTCAAAGTCCGCAGTCTGCAGCATGATTTGGTCCTCAATGGCTATGAGGTGGGCGGAGGAAGCATCAGGATTCATCAGAGAGAAGTCCAGGAAAAAGTATTTGAGCTTATCGGATTTACCGATGCGCAAAAAGCCCAGTTTAACCACATGCTCACGGCGTTTACCTATGGCGTTCCGCCCCACGGCGGTATCGCACCGGGTATAGACCGTTTTCTCATGGCCGTCCTTGGAGAACCGAGCGTGCGGGAGGTCATGGCCTATCCGGCAAGTGCTTCCGGTCAGATCTCCGTCATGGAAGCCCCCAGCATCGCCACCCCCGAGCAGCTTTACGAGCTTGGTATTTCCGTAAAAGCAACGTAAGTAGGTATCCCATGGTTAAAGAAAAAACAGTTCATCATCACGATCAGCGATGGATGCGTCATGCGTGGCACAAAATGGTATTTCTTGTGCTTCTTGCCGGATTTTTTCTCTGGTATCCGGGACACAACCGTCTCCTGATGATTCCGATAGGTCCCTCGATGCGATCCTTTGCTATCCCGTTTCCCATCCCAACGCCTGCGCCGTATCCGACCAATGGTACCGGGATCCAGCCTGGGGGTGAGGTTACGGCAAACGGCATCGTGATCGCGGATGTTGACTCGGGGGTGGTTCTTTTTCAGAAAAACAGTTATGAGCCGTTTTTCCCGGCATCAACGACGAAGATTCTCACGGCGCTTGTCGCGCTGGACGCTTATGCGCTTGATGATGTGTTGACCGTAAAAACGCTTCAGAACAATGGGGCTACCATGAAGCTCGTAGCGGGGGAGAGGATGACGGTTGAAAATCTGTTATACGGCGCACTTATCCAGTCCGGCAATGATGCGGCGTGGGCCCTTGCCGAAAATTATCCGGGCGGTGTGGAAGCATTTGTCCGTGCTATGAACCAAAAAGCCAAAGCGCTGCACCTCACGCAGTCCCGATTCACCAATCCCGTCGGGTTTGATGACCCCCTGCACGTCATGACACCGATGGATCTCGTGCGGCTCGCGGGGGTAGCCCTTTCGCACAAAACGATCGCGAAGATGGTCGCGATCCCACAAATCACGATTTCAGACGTCACCCATACATATTTTCATACGCTCACGAACGTCAATCAACTGTTGGGGAAAATTCCCGGCGTCGGCGGCATCAAGACCGGATGGACGGAGGAAGCAGGGGAAAACCTTGTGACGCTTGTCGAGCGGGGAGGTAGGCGCGTGATAATAGTTGTTCTCAAAAGCAAAGACCGTTTTGCCGATACCACCAAGCTCATTGATTGGGCGTTTGCCAATCACCGGTGGGAAGCGCCGGATGAAAACCGAAAATAGTTGTATCGATCATCGATACTCGTTATCGAAATTCGTATTTCGTCTTTCGATTACGAATTTCGTATTTCTAAATAACGAACTTCTTCTTTCGACTCCATATTTCAGCCTGTGATACAATGTTCCTCATGGAACCAATCGTTCAAAAAGCAGGAGTCGTTGCTATTATCGGCAGGCCCAATGCCGGCAAATCGACGCTTTTGAATAATCTTCTTGGCCATAAAGTCTCCATCACCTCACCCAAACCCCAGACGACCAGATTTCCCATCCAGGCGGTGTACGAGGATGACCGGGGCCAGATCATATTTGTCGATACACCCGGCGTCGTGGGTCGCGTCAAGGATCAGCTAGCCCGGCGCATCAATTTGGAAGCGGAAAATCAGGTGAATAAAGAACTCGACGTCGTTATCTATCTCGTGGATCACACAAGGGAGAGGGATCTAGAGGAAAATAAAACATTCGGGATCGTCCGGAAGTTTCCGGGTCCGAAAATATTGGTCATAAACAAAATAGATGTTATCCGGCCTACGCATATCGTCCAATACAAATTCATGGAAGAGGAGTTTGACGCGGTAGTCGAAATATCCGCGCTCGAGCGCAAGCACTTAGGAAAACTCCTCCAGGTGATTTTTGAATATTTACCGGAAGGCAAGCCAACTGTGGATGCAACGGATCTGGTCCAGCCGGGTCTCAATATCGACAGTAAAACGTTTTTGTCGGAAATTATCCGGGAGAAGGCTTTCTTGTTTCTACGGCGTGAAGTGCCGTATTCGCTGACCTCGGTCATCGATGATGTGATTGAGCGGGACAATGGCGTCCTCTACGTCAAGGCACGCATCCTTACTTCTGCCGACCGGTACAAATCCATGATTATCGGCAAGAATGGATCGATGATTAAGGAGATTAGTATGGCCGCCCGCAAGGAGCTCGAAACAGCGACGAATAAAAAGGTCTACTTAGAGCTCACCGTCGAAACCGACCCTCATTGGATGGATACTGTATAAGCGAAAATCGAAAATCGTTGAATCGAAAATAGATACTCGTAATCGAAATTAGAAATTAGAAGTTAGGGGAAATTTTTTTATTGTGGTAGTCCTTCCAAGTTGCTGCAAGCTTAGTGAGCTGTCGACAGGAGTGATCATAAAGGTCTATTACTTCATGACATAGATCAATATCCATAAGATTTCCGTAGATATCAATGCAAACAGAAATATGATGGATCATTTCATTGCATTCTCCAATGGTATCGTTGAGATATTTCCTCCATGCTCGTATTTGATACCTTTTTGCGAACCCTTCAGCTATGAGCGCTGGTCCCGCCTTTGATGCTCGTCTCATCTGATCGCCAAGATCGAATCGTTCTTCTTTGGGGACTCTCGGAATAATTTTTGTTAGAGTAAGTTGCATCGCTTTATAAAGATTTTGATAAACTCGGAGATCACGGAAGCTTTTGATAGAAGTATTTTCGATTATCGAATTTCGATTATCCATAGCGAATTTCGAATCTCATTACGTCGAATTTCGAATCTCCAATCTATTCATCGTCTGTTCTTTTCCCAATATCTCGAGTGATTCAAGAAGCGGAGGGCCGACGGTTTTTCCGGTGACGGCAAGGCGAAGCTCCATAAATACATCCCTCGCTTTTGCGCCAGCACTATCCGAAGCATCCCTGATCGCATTCTCCATTGCTTCGTGATTCCATTCACACGACTCCAGCGCATCCTTGGCAACTTTTAGCAGTTCTTGACTGATCGGACGTTCCAATTCTTTCGGCCGCACAAAGAAAAATCCCGCCATTGCCTCATATTCCGCAAGCGTTTTCATTCGTTCCTTCACTAATGGCCACGTCTTCTCTATCATCTCCAACGGGTATTTTTTGTTATAGAAATCGTATACATGACGCGTGACACCTGACACTTGATACCCTCTTAAATATTCCCCATTCATCCACCGAAGTTTTTCCAGATCAAAAACCGGCGCGGTGGTCTGTATATCCTCAAGTTTGAACTCTTTTATCATTTCATCAAGAGAAAATATGTCGCGTCCGTCGGGATAGGACCATGCCATCGTTCCCAGATAATTTACAACAGCCTCCGGCAGATAGCCCTGCTCGCGATACCAGGATACCCACACGGGATTTTTCCGTTTAGAGAGTTTGCTTTTATCCGGACTGCGGAGAAGCGGCATATGGGCATAGACCGGCAAATCCCACCCGAAAAAATTGTAGAGGAGGATGTGCTTGGGGGTAGAAGAAATCCACTCCTCCCCGCGGATGATATGGGATATCTCCATGAGATGATCGTCAACGACCACACCCAAATGGTACGTGGGGTAGCCATCGGATTTGAGGATCACCTGATCGTCAATGAGCTTGTTTTCAAAAGATATCTCTCCCCGGATGAGATCCGTAAACGTCGTCGTCCCTTCCCTCGGAATTTTCATCCGTATGGTGTATTGTTCCCCATTTTTAATTTTTAATTTTGAATTTTGAATTGGCAGCTCTCTACAGTATCCATCATACCTCGGCGGTTCATGCCGCGCCTCCTGCTCTTTGCGCATTTCACTGAGCCGCTGCGGAGTGCAGAAACAGTAGTAGGCGTGGCCTTTTTCCACTAATTCTTCAGCATATTGCTTATAGATAGCGAGCCGGTCTGATTGGCGGTAGGGAGCAAAGTGGCCGCCGATATCAGGCCCTTCTCCGTGGGGTATGCCGAGCCAGGCGAGAGACTCAAGAATCCGTTTTTCTGACCCTTCCACAAATCTCGTCCGGTCCGTGTCTTCTATGCGGATGATGAATTGTCCGTTGTTCTGTCTCGCGACGACGTAGTTGATGAGCGCCGTATATGCGTTGCCGATGTGCAGATTTTCTCCGGTTGGGGACGGCGCTATGCGGGTACGTACGGTTTTCATAGGGATTCTCTCCTTCCGTTGATTTTACCACTTCATAAGCATATTCTGATACTATGGATTGTAGATGAGCACGTGATAAATTTAGACGTGATAAGCACATGATCACGTGTTTATCATGTTTTTTAATCATGTGCTAATCATTTATGGCCACTTTAACCGAAACCGCTTACTATACGCGCCGGAGTATCAACTGGACGATCCTTGCCGTCATTTCCTACATTATCCTCCGCTTTTTTTGGGGTGTTTTCTCAGCGGTCTGGTTGGAAATTTTTCCTCCCAAACCCCCACCGCCTAATTTCCGTTTTGGGAAGCTTCCGGCACTGAAGTTTCCGGAGGCATCGCCTTCTGCGCAGTTTTCCTATCGCCTTGAGACCATAGAGGGAAAAGTTCCTGCGGCGTCAGAATCGGCCGCTGTATACTTTATGCCCAAACAAGCGGCAAACCTGCTTGCGCTCACCCGTACCCAGGATTTTGCGACAAGGCTCGGACTCAAGCCCGATCCCATAGAGGAAACCAAATCCGTGTACCGTTTTGAGGATGCGACGCTTCCGCTACGCAAATTGCGGTATGATATCGTATCCAACAACTTTATTTTGCGGTACGGATTTGAGCAGGATACGGGATTGTTTTCCGAGAGGAATTTGACAAGTGTCGATGCGGCTCTTGCGGAAGCTAAATCCATGCTCCAGACGTTTACTCTCTACGGCACGGATCTCTCCGCAGGAACGACAAAAGTGAGCTTTCTCAAGCTGGTCGGTGATAAGCTCGTCCAGACGACGAGTCTGTCTCAAGCGGACGCAGTGCGGGTTGATTTTTTCCGCCGGAATGTCAGCGGTATGCGGCTATTTACGGCATTTCCCGATGAGGGGCAGGTGGTCATCATATTTTCCGGTTCACGGGACAATAAGAAAAAAGTACTCCAGTGGGCGTACACGCTTTGGCCGATAGATTATGAGACTGTGGGCACGTATGCACTGAAGCCAAGTTCGCAAGCATGGGAGGAATTAGGCCGCGGCGAGGCATATATTGCCAGATACCCGACGACGGGCGGGACATCCGTGGTCGTGCGGCAGGTGTATCTCGGGTATTACGACAGCTTTGACCCGCAGATGTATTTGCAACCCGTGTATATCTTTGAGGGGGATCACGGATTTTTAGCCTACGTTCCGGCCGTATCTCGGGAATGGGTTGAATGATTTATGTTGATGCGTCATCCCCGCGTTTACCCTGGAAGGGAAGGCGGGGATCCAGTTTTGATTCTAAAGAATTACGCAAGTCAAATCTTAGTTGACAGCAGTCCGTATACATGTAACTATATATGATATGAACCTTCGACATGTTTTCGTTTTAGCATCTGTCTTTATTGTCGGTGTCACCCCTGTCTCTGCGGTAACCAGCGCAAAGGAACTTATGGAAGAGCGTGCAGCCAGCAGAGCCGCCGTACGGGAAGCAGTGATGGAAAAGCGTGAAGACCTGAAGGAAGCACGCAAAGAAAAGTGGGAAGAACTCAAAGCTGCGCGGGAAGCCAAACGCGAAGAGGTGAAAGCGACAATTGCTGCCAAACGCGAGGAAGTGAAGGCAAAGGTCACTGCG
>CAZLDC010000038.1:0-8169 GCA_964558385.1 uncultured Gammaproteobacteria bacterium | reverse complement strand
CCCGCCCAAACCATCGCCTCGAGCAGCACCGTGTTGATAATAAAACCGATACTCCCGACCACTAAAAATTTTCCGAATGATCCCGTCACGACCTGTTTCATGCGCTGCCGTATGACATAGCGAAGTACGTCACGGATATATTGCGATGGCGCGATTTTTGAGTGCCCAAACTTTCTGTCCGTGAATTGTATCGGTACTTCGATAATTTTTGCGCCACGCAGTATTGATTTATGAAGATAGGCAATTTGAAAAACATACCCCTGGTATTTGGATAATTCCGTCCGGCTATACCGTGCAATTTTTTCCGTATATGCCCGATAGCCTCCTGTCCAATCATGGACATTGGTATATCCCAACCCAAATCGTACGATCCCGTTGCCGACAATACTAAACAGTTTTCGATGCCATCCCCAATTCTCCGGTATTGATCCGCCGGCGATATACCGGCTGCCGACGGAAAAATCACCTCCTCTGTCGAGCGCCGACATAAACTGAGGAAGTGATGCCGGATCGTGGGACAAATCCGCATCCATCTGAACGATGATCTGAGCTTTCAACTCATCAAGCGCGTAGGCGATCCCGTAAAGAAGCGCGCTTCCTAGGCCTTCTTTCTCTTTGGTCAACAGGAAGACGAACGGATGTTTTTTCCGGTACTGACGGACCACGTCTGCCGTGCCATCCGGAGATTTGTCATCAACGACCAGAATCGTCAGTGTATGACGGGGGATCTTGCGCCATACATCGATGATGCGGGAGAGAAGCGTTTCAATATTTTCCCGTTCATTATACGTCGGGAGTATGACGACGGTGTTCATGGGGTTTATTATACCCGTTCACGCCAGTAGTTGAGTAGGTCTTCCATCGTTTTTTCAAACGGAATTTCCGGTTTCCATCCGGTCTTCTGGACGAATTTCGTATTATCACCAATCAGAACCGGCACGTCGGAAGGCCGCATTCGGGACGGATCCTCTTTCACCTCGACCTTTACTTTAGAGTAGGAAAGCAAAAGATTCAGCATGTCGCCGATCCGTATGGCATTGCCCACGGCGACGTTATAGACATCACCGGGATCACATTTTTCGACAGCCAGTACATATGCGCGGACCATATCGCGCACATCGGTATAATCCCGCTTCGCTTCCAGATTACCGACTCGAATAATCGGTTCTTGTTTTCCTTTTTCAATCAGAGCAATTTGCTTGGCAAAATTTGACTCGGCGAATGTCTCTCCCCTGCGCGGTCCCGTGTGATTAAATCCCCGCGTCCGGATAATACGGACTTTGTAGGACTGGTAATACTGATACCCTAAATAATCCATCGCGACTTTTGACACCGCGTAGGGGGATAATGGCCGCAGTGGGTTGGTTTCCTTGATGGGCAGTTCGTTCTCATGCACCAGCCCATATTCCTCTGATGAGCAGGCAATCTGTATAACCGAATCAATGCCGGCTTGCCGGACCGCTTCAAACAAATTTGCGCTTCCGACGATGTTCACTTCAAGCGTCACGGAAGGAGACACCCATGAGGTCGGCACGAACGACTGGGCAGCCAGATGAAAAATATAATCCGGCTTGATACGCGAAAGCGTCGTATACAGGCTATGCGTATCAAGAAGATCCGCGTCCTCTAAATGAAGTTTATTGATGATAGACTCAATATGATCCCGTTTTGTCCGCGGCCGGCACATACCGTATACTTCATATCCCCGAGACAGAAGAAGCTCGGCTAAATGACTCCCGACAAATCCTGCAATACCGGTGATTAATGCTTTTTTTGCCATACTTTAAAATACTTTAAACTTAAAAATGTAAACTTTAAACTTGAAACACAATTTTGTGTTTCCACCGTTTTAAAGTTTTAAGTTTTAAGTTTACAGTTCCTCACATCCTCCCTACACCATAATACACGAAACCTAACTGTTTGACACGGCTCGGATCATAGATGTTTCGTCCGTCA
Organism: uncultured Gammaproteobacteria bacterium; assembly: GCA_964558385.1. Taxonomy (GTDB): domain Bacteria; phylum Patescibacteriota; class Microgenomatia; order UBA10105; family UBA927; genus CAZLDC01. The sequence goes on along the minus strand of CAZLDC010000038.1, from coordinate 6,213 downwards.
AATATGATCCGCTGCTGCAATGCCTTGGCAAGTCTCACCAAATCCAATTGCTGGAACTCCCTCCATTCAGTCACGATGACTACGGCGTCAGCGTCTTTGGCCGCATCATACGCGTCTTTGGCAAAGACAACTCCCTGCGGCAAGAGCGCAGCAGCATTTGCCATCGCGACCGGATCATACGCCCGAATAGATGCACCGCGCTCGATTAGGCTTCGAATGATGACGAGAGACGGTGCTTCCCGCATGTCATCCGTATCCGGCTTAAACGATAATCCCAATATGGCGATTGTCTTGCCCGTAAGGTCACCCTGAAAATGACGGGTAATTTTTTCAACAAACCGTGTCCTTGTTTCCTGATTGACCTCCTCAACTGCTTTCAGGATTGAAAAATTGTACCCGTAATCAGACGCGATGGCAATAAGCGCTTTTACATCTTTTGGGAAACAACTGCCTCCGTAGCCGACTCCCGCATACAGAAAACTTCGTCCCAACCGGCGGTCCAACCCGACCCCGTCAAGAACTTTTTGGGCATCAGCGCCGACTTTTTCCGAAAGAAATGCGATCGCGTTGGCAAAGGATATCTTCGTTGACAGCAGAGAGTTGGATGCGTATTTAATGAGCTCCGCAGTCTCAGGATTGCACAGTACGGTTTTACCGTCTATGGGTTTATGCAGCTCAAGGATAAGCTCTTCGGCTCGCTTGGAGGTGGTACCGATAACCACGCGGTCCGGATGGAGTGTATCGCTGATCGCCGTCCCTTCCCGCAAAAATTCAGGAACGGAGGCGATCGCAAATGAAGAACCCGAGGGCTTAATGCGCTCAAGAATTTCACTGACTTTTTTGTTCGTTCCCGGTGGAACCGTACTTTTTGTGACTACTACCTTGTATCCGACGAGACTGCGGCCAACCGCTTCCGCGGCCGCAAACACACTCGTCAAATCCGCGTCTCCGGAGGGTCTAGGTGGCGTCCCGACGCAAATAAAAACGATTTCGGATGGGGTTACGGCAGAGGCATAATCAAGCGTAAACAATAAACGACCGGCATCGACATTGCGCTTCACGAGCTCCTCGAGCCCAGGCTCATAAAACGGCGCTTTTCCCTGCTTCAGGTTTTCTATCTTTTCCTTCGTGCGTCCAACGACCCATACAGTATTACCCAAATCCGCAAATACCGCGGCAGTCACGAGACCAACGTATCCATGACCAATAAAAGCTATTGTCATACTAAATAAGTGAAAAATACTCTACGCTTTACCCTTTACACTTCTGACTCACAGCGCTTGACGTTTCATTTCCAAGAGACCTTCATCAAACGATTTCATGGAAATGCCTCGAGCTTCTATCTTATCATTTTTTAATATCGCATGAAGGGGACGAGGAGCACGATTCATATAATACGTGGTTGCTCTCGTTGACGCAATATCAGCGTTTGTTATATCAAAACCGTGAGCGATGCGCAGGGCGATATCATACGGCGACATGGCCTGACTCCCTACGGCGTGAAAAATTCCCGAAGCATTCGTCGTCACCAGGAGCCGGATGACGCGGGCGATATCATCGATAAACGTCGGAGTAATCTGCATATCTGAAGTGGCTGTTATCCGTTTCCCCTGTCGCAGATCCTCGACGATACGATGGACGAAATCAGGCTTGCCCGTCTGCACTGCCTTATACGGGAATGCGATCCGCAGGATAAGACCCATATCCCCGAGGGTCTTCACCCGCAATTCTCCTTCAAATTTCGTCATCGCATACCAGCTGAGCGGATGCGGATCACTCTGTTCGTCGTATGGGCCGTTCGTGCCGTCAAAAACAAAATCCGTCGAAAGATACAATACCCGCTTCCCCGTCTCCTTTGCTGCAGCGATGATGTTTTGCGTGCCACCGACATTGACCCGCCAGGAATTGCTTGCTTCTCCCATGGACCTTTCGCTCTGGGCCCGGTCTACGTCCGTAACCGCGGCAAAATGAAAAACCCAAGTCGCGCTCGATTGCCGCAGACGCGTACGCACAACCTCGGGATCGGTGATGTCTATCCCCGTTTCCAGGCTGAGATTTTCAAACTGAAATTCCGGTTGCAATAATTCCGTTACCCGTGAGCCCACAAGTCCGGAAAGCCCGGTGCCGATGATATGTGTCATTGCTGTTTATCCTTCAGAGGTTTCCACCATGATTCATGCTCGCTATACCAGGATATGGTTTTCGCAAGCCAGGTATCAAAATCATGTAGAGGCTCCCATCCAAGCTCGGTCTGAATATGCGACCAGTCGATCCCGTAGCGCCGGTCGTGTCCCGGACGGTCTTTTACGAATTCGATCATGCTCTCATCTTTTCCCATGATAGCAAGAATTTTTTTCACCACGGTCAGGTTGTTTATATCTCCGCTCGATCCACCCACACAGAAAACATCTCCTGATTTCCCTTTTCCCAATACCATGTCAATTGCGCGGCAATGGTCCTCCACATACAACCAATCCCTCACATTGAGGCCGTCTCCGTAAACCGGAACTTTTTTCCCCTCCAGAATATTCGTGATGGCGAGTGGAATAAGTTTTTCCGGAAAATGATACGGGCCGAAGTTATTGGAGCAATTGGTGATTGATATAGGAAGCCCATAGGTCTCATGATATGCCCGTACGAGATGGTCTGAGCTTGCTTTACTAGCTGAATATGGACTTCTGGGGTCATATGGTGTTCGTTCATTAAATTTACTTGTTGTTCCTAGTTCAAGCGATCCGAACACCTCATCGGTAGATACATGATGAAATCGGGAAATTCCTGCCTTCAGTGCTGCTTCCAGTAGCGTATAGGTTCCCAATATGTTGGTGCTGATAAATGATGCCGGAGCACTGATCGACCGGTCTACATGGCTTTCTGCTGCAAAATGAACAACGACCTGAACGCCGTCAAGCGCTTTTTTCACCGTTTGCGCATCGCAAATATCGCCATGGATAAACGAATAGGTACGATCCTCGGGGATATCAGCGAGATTTTCAAGATTTCCGGCATACGTCAGCTTATCCAAATTTACGATCTGATCATCCGCGTGTTCACGCCGCCAGTAGCGGATAAAATTTGAACCGATAAATCCGGCGCCGCCGGTGACTAAAAGACGCATAATACCAACTTAAAACTTTAAAATATAAACTGTAAACTTACAAAAGCGTTCGCTTTCAAATTTGAAGTTTAAAGTTTGAATTTTTAAGTAATATTCTTGTTCGTGATCTCCATTCCCTGTACCCAATCATAGCCTATTGCAGGATCATCATAGGGGATACGACCCTCCTCATCAGGAGTATAGATGCTGCTCGTCACATAAACGAGCTGTGCAGGACCCTTAAGGACTTTGAGTCCATGCGCGACGCCGGCGGGAATTTTAACTATGCTGTCACGTCCCTCAGTACCCAGTATAAATTCCTGAAGTTCCCGATAGGTGGCGCTTTGAACCCGGTGATCATACAACACCGCTTTTATGGTTCCCTGCACCACATACCACCAGTCTATCTGTGTTTTATGCACATGCCAGGCTTTCACAACGCCCTGCACCATGGACGATCGCGACAGTTGCCCGAAGCCTTCCGAAAAAAATGGATCCGTAACTCTGATGAGCTCTTCAAAAAACCCTCGTTCGTCAGGATGGCGGATGAGATCTTTGGTGAGTACGCCGTCAATCATACCAGGTAGTGAAATTTCGCTATTTGTTCCAAAACAATAAACTATATTTAGGATCTGCTTGCATATCGGTATTTGTCAATCGTTATAAAAATATGACTCATTTTCACTTGGCGAAATTCTACTACCTGGTCATAATTTGCCTTCTTTGACGAGTGTCGCCACCTGACTATTGGCAAAGAGAAGTTCATCATAGGATGTGCCTGCGTCGATCCACCAGTCAATAATCTCGCACAGGAGCGTTCCTTGTTTGAGATAATAATTATTCAGATCCGTCACTTCCAACTCCCCCCGCAGTGAAGGCGCCAGCGTTTTGATAACCCGGAAGACACTCGAATCATAGATATATATCCCGGTTTGCGCGATGTCAGATTTGGGGTGTTCGGGCTTTTCCTCAATATAGATCACTGTTTCGCTCGTGTCCACTTCTATGACGCCGTATTGTTTCGACTGGGTATCTTTATGGACCCCAAAGACCATTGCACCTTTTCCTACGGATTCATATTTTTTCCGAGCCTCGAGCAGATTAAAGTTAAATATGTTATCACCCAGGAGCACTAAAATAGGTTCATCCCGGGCGAACTCCTCGGCAAGGGCGACAGCATCCGCGATGCCTCCTTTGGGATTTTGTTGGATAGCATAGTACAGTTTGAGATTAAAATCTTCGCCCGCCTTTAGCAGGCTCGCAAAATGTCCGGCGTGATCTCCTGAGGTAGTCAACAGTACTTCCGTGATGCCTGCCTTCTGCATGGCCTCCAACGGATAATAAATCATGGGTTTGTTATAGATAGGAAGTAAATGCTTATTTGTGACAAGCGTGAGCGGCCGTAACCTCGTCGCAAGACCGCCGGCTAAAATGACACCTTTCATAATGAGCCTCCTCTAGTAGCCTAAAACAATAACCAACAATACGATTGCAATCGTACTGATAACTACATATTCTATCACAACCTTACGGTGCATATCCCCAATCATGACATGATGAATTATACCCCACGCCATATACGCTAGACTCGTCGCAATACCGATCAACAGTTGTATCGCCGTATTTCCCTGGGATACGACAAACACGCCTGCCCCGCCGGAGAGAATCAGAAAAAGAACTATGTAGTGAACAATGTGTCCTTTCATACCAGGTAGTAGAATTTCGCTATTCCTTACGGAACAAGCATTCACCTTCGATATAATCTATTTTATTATTACCAGGTACATTCATCGATGTAATCGCACATCGAGCGAAATTTCACTACCTGGCATAAAAACTAAAGAATCGCGCCCCGTGTGGCGATCTGCATGAGCATCAAAAGTACGGCAAAAAACGCCAGATGCCCGGCGCTATGACCGGTTACCCGGATAATCTTTTTCCTGTATACGTACCACCCATCCAACGCAATGATGACCATAAGCAGTCCCGCAAACCCCGTCGTCGCATATTTAGATATGGATGGTATATCCACTCTCGGACGCACGAGCACCTGCGTCAACCCGAAAATATTCTGTTGAGATGCGACGGAAGCTTGGGACAAATCTTCCTGTGGCACGACCGGGGCGGGAAGCGCGGAAACGGGTGTTTGCGTCGCCGGTTTGATCTGATAGGCGATGTTGCTGTCTCCTGCTCCAAACATCTGCACGACAAGCGTGGTTTCCTCGCCACCCAGCGTCCCGTTTACAACGGCAAATCCTATATCCTTATAATCTGATCGCATGATGTTGTCCTTATGGGTCGTGCTCGCCATCCAGGCATCCACAACCGCGGAACTGACGGAAAAATTTTTCGCGAGATTTTCCCCTGCTACCCGATAGCGATATCCGGCAGTCGTGACAAATTCCCATGGTGTTTTCCCGTCCGGCGCATTATGGGCCCAATAGTTTTTACTAAACATATCCTGTGCCTTCAGTGCTGCCGCACGGGAAAGCCGCTGATCGAGGGTCAGAGCCTGGAGACCGGCTTGAGCGCGTTTAATATTCGTATCGATCAGCAGTTGCTCAACCCGGATATCAGTGGCGTATCCCAATACGTCGGGAAATTGCTCAGATCCAATCGAGAGGACAAACCGGAATAGTACAAATGCGAGAAGATATACACATAATGCGTCGATATGCAGGACGCGCGCGTGATGGTTGTTTGTGTGATGCGGAGTAAACAGATGGCGTATGATATAGCCCATACCATTTATAATAGCAGTACCACAGAAAAATACCATCGGATACCGTCATCAAAAAGCAAAGCTAAGCTTTATAAAGATCAAAGCTTAGCTTTGAATATACCGATCGCCTTCGTAAGTAGGAGAAACCGTTTGACCTACGGCAAGCCCGTTAATGGGGACTTGAAGCAGTGCCCCGAGCATATTTGAAATCGCGATACCTACCCGAAGCCCGGTATAGGATCCGGGGCCGGTATGCACACGGACCTCCACGATATCCTCAAGAGTAATCCTGAGCGTGCTGAGAAGCTCATCAAGCATCGGCAAGACTTCCTGAGCCTTAAAATGCTGTAGAGGTCTGTTCAACTCGTGGCGCGCTCCACTCAATGTTTCCACA
>CAZLDC010000037.1:6104-8459 GCA_964558385.1 uncultured Gammaproteobacteria bacterium | reverse complement strand
CCGGGCAAGCGTCGCCGCGATCCCTTGATACAGCGGAAATTCCACCATGCGCCAACCCATCGGGTTATCCTTGCCCGAAGGGATATTGGAAAGATCATCAAATCTGGGGTAGCGCGGATCAAAACCGAACTTTTCAAAATTGCGCGCGACGGAGGCTGTATCGCTTTGACGCCAGCTATGCCAGTCAGCGACCGGTCCGGTTATGCGGTAGAGGCGCACCCCAACCGCGAGGGCAACGATCAACAACAGGAGTACCGTATGTATTTTTTTCATGGAGCTCCCCGAAGCTTTCTGTGCTCGATAAGTGTACCGTTGTCGCGAAATTCAAACACTTTCTGATTTTTCCCCTCATACGCTACTGCATCAAGGGCTTGGGGTACGGTAGGCCACGTAAATACCCGAATCGAGGGATTTCTGAATACCAGCCACAATGCGTCGGATACTCCGACAGGAAATACCCATGCTTCTCCCCGCCTGATCGGAAGATTGACGAAATGAAATTCCATGGGTTCACTCCTCCAGTAGTCCTCGTAGGCGCCATCCATAGCAACGATGAATTTTCTGGTGACTTCCCCGGCATCATACCAATCGTTTTGCATCTGCCGATACTGCATAAGCTGCAGGAGGCTCCATGAACTCCCGATGATAACGGCGATGAGCAGGGCAGCAGTCCGATCAGACACGCGTAAAAACACATAGAGACGGTTCAGGCTATACACGAGAAGCATCGCGACTGCTACACTCGAGAGGTAACTATACCGGGAGGTGATGGTTCCGAGTCCAATAAACGGCAACAGTGATACGAAAAAGAATCCGATGCCGAACAACCAGACTTTTCTTGCCTCCGGATTCATCTTCTCTTTATATTTCCGTAAGATCCATCCCACTCCCAATCCAAACAGAACGCTTAACCCCAAAACAACCACAATATGCGCCCGGCCTGCATTTCTCACGATCTGCGTTATGGGAAACGAAAGCGGACCCAGAAGACCCAGAATCGCATAGCCAAATGCATTTCCCACGGCATTAAAGGGGAATTTGAACAAATTGTAATTATAGTCTCCACTGAGCCAGTGACTCGACGCGAGATACCGCAGGATCAAATAAATTGGGATCGGAGTAAATAATACATACGTCTGCATGGCTTTCAGCCGCTCACGCAGCGCACCCCAACCGTCCATGCTCCACGAATACACAAGATACAGAAGAGGCGTCACGATCCCGAGCTCGTGAAACATGAGCGACACCGCACATGTGACAACAGTCAGCAAAAAATACATCCGCTTACCGCTCCGGGTCCAGGATATATACCACAACAAACTCAACAGAGAAAAAAACGAAGTGAACAAAAATCCCGTTGCGGAAATCCAAAATACCGGCTCACCGTGACCGCTCATAAGGAGAAATGCAATTGCAGTGAGCACCGATAACAGCAAATTTCCGAGCACCTTACGACTGAGGAAAAATACGAGCAGAGCGACACCAAAATGCAGGAATATCGATACATTATGATACGCGCTTTGATTGAGCCAGAACGCTGAATACATAAGCAGAAAATATATTTTCGCTCCCGGCCGGTAAAAAAATCCCTGCGCCTGAGTCACATATTCGGCTATCCTTGGCCCATTCAAATTACACGCTTCCCGAAACGCGACCCCCGGTCCGCAGTCGGCAGCCCATCTCAACCACGTAAAATCGTCTCCCACAAAGTTATTGCGTGATATGGAGGTATACAGGACGACCGTCAGGATAAAAAGGTAGATGATGACGGCAACAGGAGACCATACGACGCTTTTCAATGACGGGAGCAAGTCCGAAGGCTTTCGTCCATACAGGCTCAGTGATCCCATCGCTACCCCAAACAACAACCACAATACGAATGCTACTTTGGAAGCTTCAAACACATCGATAAACAGAGCATTGATTGCCAACCCGCCGACTCCTGCTACCAAGCCTATCATGAAACTACGCGTGTGGCCCTCGCTCACCGACGGCCATTTCTTCCACAGATATATCCCCGACACGATAAATATTGCCAAAAACGCGGCAAATCCCAAAAGCCCGACTTCCGCAAGCATCCGCAGATAACTGTTGTCAACCGCGAGTCCCACCGACCCATATCCGCTTCCGATGAGAATGTTTCGCTTAAACGTCTCCATAGCCCGCGGCCATTCCCCCTGAAATCTCGTGGTAAAGGATAAATCATACGTATAAACTTTTTTGAGTAGAAAATTGCCATTGATGATAAATACTTCCGCAGAGGTCGTTGCTGTCTTGGCGATCGGCTCGAAGTAAAAGCGTCCGAGTTTCCGGATGACGGGCGACAAACTAAGATTGATGTATCCGGTGCCCTGC
>CAZLDC010000037.1:5855-6094 GCA_964558385.1 uncultured Gammaproteobacteria bacterium | reverse complement strand
CATTGGGGGCATTAGGCTCGACATACAGAACCGGATTTGGCTCGATAAGCGTGAGCGGCACGATGAGTGAGGCGGCAGGACTTGCATGACGGTACAGATCCGAGACGGACGTGCTGTAGACTTGTCTCACTGTTTTGTCGGCAAAATACGAATTGGTGACATTGGTCGTATGGCCTACCGGTTCCCCGGTTTGAGCTGAAACCAACACATCTATCTGCCGCACGGTACTGGTAAAGCGT
>CAZLDC010000037.1:0-5845 GCA_964558385.1 uncultured Gammaproteobacteria bacterium | reverse complement strand
CGTTCAAGGATGCTTGGCTTTGTCGCGACCAAAATCCCGATACCGGCAAGCACAAAAGGGATCGCTATCAGAACAAGCTTTTTCTTCTGAACGAACAGAACCGCCGCTACACTGACCATGAGGGCAAACAGGGATATCCGCGATACGGTCATCACCATGACGATCAGCCCCAACAAGGAAGCTGTTCCCAGCACTATCCGGCCAATCCACTGTTTTAGGGCAAAGAGCATGCTCACGAGTATCGGGATGACGAGCACAAGATACGCCGCCAAATCATAGTGTCCGCCAAACGTCGAGGATATGCGCGAAAGTCCGGAGAGCCGGATGGGAATGCCTTTGGCAAACTCCTCATTCATCGTCAGAAACGCCGGGAATCCCGCATATTTTTGTCCGATTCCGTACAGAGTCACCAATATGACCGTCGCCGTCAGTGCGCCCGTCACCCAGAGAAGGTCTCGTTTGTTGCCCATCGCGCTATATGCCACGAAAAATAAACTCATATATTCTATGCGCCGGAGGTAGCTCAGGAGCGCAACATTTCCCTGTACGTCACCCAGAGACGCAAAAATCAGCATGAGCCCATGGATCGTCGCGACCGCTCCAACCGTCCAAAACAAAAGGATAGGAATGGTGAGCGGGGTATCCAAAAGCTGCCTCCTTGCCCCAAGCCGCAGACCCCAGATGAAAAGAGCGGCCAATACGACAAAGTCCTCGATCCGGACATACACCCAGGTGTTGCGCACGTCTACAAGCGGCAACTTCGGATACAGCGGGATAAACGCAAGAAGCGCGATAGTGACGATTGAGAGGATATTGGTTTTACAAAACGCGAAGAGCTTCTTCATATATTGAGACGAACCCAGGCTTTCCTATCATACGCCCCACGATGATTGCTGCCAAGGCTTTGAGCCGTAGCATAGACCGCACGATCCACTGTTCCATGGTACTTCTGTGCTTCCTGTAAAAATAGAGGAGCCCCCGATAGATGTTCACGACCGGTGTCCTGCGGCTCCCGCTGCTGCCGGCTCCGGTATGGATAAACGAGGCACTCGCCACGAAATATGTCCGATACCCCCGGCTTGCAGCCCGGTATAGAAAATCAATCTCTTCCATATACATAAAAATATCCTCGTCAAACAGCCCAACGGCGTGAAAATCGGATGCTTTTCCTATGATACACGCGCCCGATACCCAATCGACGACGCTCGTTAGCCCGTGAGAATCCTGGGTAGCGCCCCAATAGTCACCTTTCCCAAAACGCATCAAAAATACGCGGGGAAGGGTAAAAAACGGTCCGCAGGATGATTGGGCAGAACCATCTTCATTCAGCAGTTTCCCTCCGGCAAACACTGATTCTTTCTGGAGTATAAATCGATACAGCGCCTCAATCGCGTCCGATTGAACAACGATGTCAGAGTTAAGCAGAAGGATATATGATCCCTTTGCCATTCGTATACCTTGATTATTCGCTTTCCCATAGCCTACATTGGTCGCATTGCGCACTACATGTACTCGAGGATATTTCTTCTTCACGAGTGCCACGCTGGAGTCTGTTGACGCGTTATCTATGACTATTACTTCGTAAGTCATCTTGGACCCTCTGAGGCTTTTGAAAATGGAGCCTAAACAGCGATCCAGAAGCGCACTCGTGTTGAAACTGGGGATGATAATCGATAAATCCATAGTTGGGTGTCATTCCGGGCTTGACCCGGAATCCATCCGCCTTGTCATTCCCGCGAATTCTGAAATCTCGCGTGTCTGGATCCCGGCTCGGAGGCCGGGATGACAAACGAATGTTATTGAAAAAGTCTTGCGTATTTGAGTGTATACCGCAAATCCTTGGACCGATACCGTATGTGTTTGGCTGGGATTCCTCCCACCAGACTAAAAGCTTCCACGTCGTGTGTCACTACCGCGCCGCTTCCTACCACCGCCCCGCGGCCGATGTGAACGCCCGGCAGTATTGTGACCCGGGTTGCGATCACCGCATAATCATCGATCACCACATCCCCTTCTGTCTCTTTGAACGCCGGATCATCAATATCATGCTGCATCGTAAATATTCGCGCTTCTCCTGCTATGGAAACATTATTCCCAATGCGAAGCGGCCGTCGTGAGGGAGAGAGAAAACCACGGAAGTAACTCGCCCCACCTCGTTTATACCGTCCGTCCAGGAACGCATCATTACCGATCACGGTATTATGACCAATCGCAACACCAGAAGGATTGTTAAATCGCGCAAGCCAATGGATGGAACTGTCTTTCCCGATACCAACGCGGAATAAATACCGGTAAAGCAATAGCCGCACGGTATGACTCGGGATGAGCCCCGTGAGTGTACAAAGAAATACCCAGAAATCAATTATGATTCGCATAATTTTAGTAGTAAGTAGTTAGTAGTTAGTAGATAGTAGAAAGTAGATAGTAGATAGTAGTAAGGGTAAAGAAATTATCCATCCCCCACCCCCCTCTGCTCCCTACTCCTTACTACCTGCTACTTACTACCTACTCCTTACTATCTGCTACCTCTTCCAATACTCCCAATGTCTTTTTTGCTGCAGCCTCCCATGTGAATTTACGTACCTGTTCAAGCCCTTTTGTGACCCTCCAGCGCCCTTGTTTCAAATTTCTATCCCGTACTGCAGAGAGCAGTCCCCTCGTGATACTTTCAGTATTGTCCGGATCGACGTAGACCGCTGCCTTTCCGGCTATCTCCGGCAAACTGGAAACCCGGCTTACCACAACCGGAATTTTCCTCGCCATCGCCTCCAGGACCGGCAAGCCGAACCCTTCGTAGAGGCTGGGAAGCGCGAAACAAAGCGCATGCGCATACAACTGGGCGAGATCTGCCTCAGGTACAAAATTCAAAAATTTGACCCGGTTTGCCACACCAAATTTCACCGGTGCAGCAAGGATTTCTTCGTATAGCCATCCCTTTTTACCCACGATAACCAGATCAATATCCCCGAAGCGCTGTTTATTCGCCTTGAGAAACCCTGCAAACGCCTCAATCAGGCGCACAAAATTTTTCCGCGGCTGTAGCGTCCCCACGGACAAGATATAGTGCTTCCCGATTCCGTATCTCTCCCGAACATTTGACATGTGACCTTTGACATTTGACATTATTGTTAGTCCCGGGTATGTCACGACAACCCTTTGCGGTGACACTCCATAGGCTTTTATTATAGCATTCCTGCTAAATTCGCTTATCGTGAGTATTTTGCTCGCGTGACGAACGGAATAGGCGGTCCAATGCGTCAATTGGTACAGATCATGATCACGGAATAACTCCGGATACCCCAGGTACGACACATCCATGATAGACATCACCCGGGGGATACGCGTAAATCGCGGTATATAGTGCGTCGGCGAAAAGATGACATCCGCAAAAGGGGTATCAGTCAGAAGTGCCAGCGGCAAACGAAACAACGTCCAAAATTTCTTTGGAGCGAGCACGCGGTACTGCCACCAATCAGTCGCTGCAGGCATATCCGGAAGCGGAGCATTCGGTAAATAAATTCTATAACTAATTTTGTCTTCACATTCGACTTTTCCAGCCATAGGCTGGTCCGCCTTTGGCGGAGACTTTCCCGCCTGCAACGCTTGATGCGTAGCATTTGCGGGCAGGTGACTTTTGACTTGATACTGCGGATGTCCCATCAAGGCATAGGCAAGCGTGGATTTTCCGCTCCCATTAGGACCCATAATCACATGTACCTCACCACTTTTCACTGCGAGAGACACTCCTTTCAATACATCTTTTCCTTCGACAGAAACATGAAGATTTTGTATCGTGAGCTTTGTATTTGTAGATTTTTTCACTGTGTGACCTCCTTGAGTGATATCGTCTTCATCAACGTCTTAATGCTTTCTGATAATCTCCCCCTGATATGTTGAGGCAAGCAGGCAGCGTTCACGGGACAGGACATGTGAACGGAATCATCTCCTGTGGTCCTGTCACCTAATGCAGAAATAATTTCCCACATCATGATAGCACCCGGACCTCTCGCGAGCGTATATCCTCCTCCGACGCCTTCCTTGCTGATGACGAGCCCGGCGCTATGCAATTTGCGTACAATTTTTTTGAAAAACGGTACGGATACTCCGTGACGGTGGCTGATTTGCGTGAGTGAACATGGGTGCGTGCCGTCTCCCGCGGCAAGTTCGCCCATCAGAAGCAATCCATAATGTTCAAGCTTTTGAAAATGCATATAAACTGATACTTATGGAGTATCAGTTTATCGTAATTATTCATCGTGGTCAACGGGGATATATCCAAATCACCATTCAATGGTGCTCCAACTTTAAAGACTGTCGCGGATCCGGTCCTTTTTACCCATAAAATATTCTTTTTTTCCTTCCATGCGTAAGAGAAAACATTCCTCATCGATAATCGTCGTAATCTGATCATCTGGTACGCCCCGCCATGGGACATCGAAGGAGTCTTTCGTCAGCTGCCCCGACGCGACGGCACGCATGATCGAGCTACTCGGAACACAGGCATAATACAATTTCGGCTCGGTTTTGGTTCGTACCATCATCTCAAGTCGTTTAAACCACACCTCGTCATGTTTACCCATTCGGACTCGAAACTTTTTCTGTAGTCCTTCAAGCCACGCCACATATTTTTGAAACGCATACGTTACGGCGTAGCACATCTTGATATGATCAGGATCGTTGTTGATGCCGGTTTTATCAAACGTAATCACGATATCCGGGAGCTCCAGATCCATTTGACGAAAGATGGGATCCTCAAGCGTCCCCGGCGTCAGTGTCGAGAGTTTGCCTTCCTTATAATCCGAATCAGTCGCAAAAAAACGGTGAATCTGCCAACCAGCTGTTGTATAGCGCTTTACCGTACGAGGAGCGGCAAACGATTCATCGTCCGGATGAGCAAAAGCGAGAAATATTTTTTTCATGTTTTTTTAGGAAACGAGAAACCTTCCCATTCACAGAGAAGGTTTCTCTACGTATTGTCTCTAATAGTATATGTTCCGCACTGTCCAAGCAATTATTTCTTCGCTTTCGTCGTCATTTTGTACAGTTGATACAATCCCGAAAGTCCTACTACTACATAGACGAGCTGTACAAGCGCCGGACTAGTTCCCAGTAACGTCGTAACCAAATCAAGTTTAAACGCCCCGACGAGACCCCAGTTCAGAGCACCGATCGTGACGAGTGTATTTGCAACCCAATCAAGTTCTTTCATTTTTATATGTATCACCTCCTCCTAGAAACACTTAACGAATGGAATGAGTTTAGTGTTTCTCAGACCCGCCGCTCACGCGCTCTTTGCGCCGTCTACGAATAGTAGTGACAAGACGCAAAGGAAGCGTAGGCGGGCTGCTCTGATGATACAAAAAAAATAAAAAAAGAAGGAAGAAACTTAGAAGATATTATTTGATATATGGCTATGGCCAGACAGGAAACCATAGATGCCTCCTCTATTAACGGTACGGTATCACACTAATGATGTCAAGCGTTTTGAAGCGCCTGAATTTCTTTTTTAAGATCGGCGACAATTGCCCGCAGTACCATGACCTCATTGTGGCGCATTTCGGAAAGTCCGCTCTCATGGATCACTCCCCGGTACCGTTTCATTTTACCGGAAAGCTTCGTTTCATACTGGACAAGCTTGGCTTTAAGACCGGCAAGTTTTTCTTCTGTACTATCCATGATAAAATCCTATCATGACGGACATCCCAATCCTATCCCCTGATGACTGGACCGATTATGAGCTCATCGACAGCGGCAACGGACTCAAGCTGGAGCGCTTCGGGAACTATACCGTTGCACGACCGGACCCCCGGGCTCTATGGAAACCGCGCCAGTCTGATGAAGTCTG
>CAZLDC010000036.1:0-8538 GCA_964558385.1 uncultured Gammaproteobacteria bacterium | reverse complement strand
CGTATCGGAAGAAAGCATATATATTGTAGGAATTTATGACCATTCTCTCTCACCTATCATTCTCTCCTACACGATCATCCTTGCGCTAGAGGCGCTCTTAGGTTGATCATTGTCGTGCTTATCTCCCTGCGAACGCTCCACAGAAGGAGGAACTATGTTTGACGTATTAAAAACGCTTTCCGGTCTGGTAAAGCCCAAAAAATCAGTCCGATCGGCTAAGCCGAAAAATGTACAGAAGCCGGTGCAACGCCCGGACAAACCCCTTAAACAAGAAGAGGTGCTGCCTCATCCTGCACCCCTCCACAATCCTCCAGTGTCCTCACCCGTCATCAACGCAGAGGCAGTACGTGAAGCTCAGGCAGCGGTGAGTGCCACGCAGGCCCAGGCTCGTGAGATCGTTCTGGAAGCGAAAGATGAAGCGCTGCGGCTCCGTCGGGATGCGGAGGCAGATCTTCGCCGGAGAAGTGAAGCGATTGATCGGCATGAAGGCAGCCTAGATGAGCGGGAAAAACGGGTCGTAGCCGTCGAAGAAGACGTTCGCAAAAAACTTGTCGAAATAGAAAAAATCCGGCAGGATGCGCTTGCCAAACTTGAGAAATCCGCCCATCTCACGCGGGATGAAGCGAGGGGTCAGCTTCTGGATGAAGTGAAAGCCAAATCGCGGGAAGACGTTGCCCGTGAGATTCGTGAAGGTACGGACCGCGCCCATGAGGAAGCGGAAGTGAAAGCACGCGAGATTCTCGTGGATGCTATGCGTCATGGCGCCACAGATTATGTGGCGGAATACACGGTCTCTGTGGTTAAAATCGCCGATGAGGACGTCAAAGGCAGGATCATCGGTAAAGAAGGACGCAACATCAGGGCATTTGAAACGGCGACTGGAGTGGACGTGGATCTGGACGAAGAGGGAGTTATCCGGCTTTCGTGTTTTGACACGGTGCGTCGGGAAGTCGCACGGGTCGCCCTTGAGCGGCTGATGCGCGACGGCCGGGTTCAGCCGGGCAGGATCGAGGAGATCGTCGCTCAGGTCCGCAAAGAAGTCGAACGCATCATGTTTGAAGAAGGCCAAAAGCTCTGCCATGCTGTGGGAGTCTACAATCTTCCGGCACCGATTATCGCGCTACTTGGGCGGTTTAAGTACCGCACGAGTTACGGGCAAAACATGATCGCCCACACTCTGGAGGAGACGAAGATCGGCATTGCCATCGCGCAGGAAGTCGGGGCGGACGCAAACATCGTGCGTTTGGGTTGTCTCCTGCATGACATAGGCAAAGTCGTACCGGACGGCGAGGGAAGTCATGTGGAGCTGGGGGTTGCGGTTCTCAAAAAATACGGTTTACCGCCTAAAGTCATCGACTGTGTCGCGCAGCACCATGAAGATACGCCGTTTACATCCCTCGAGTCTATGCTTGTGTATATCGCCGATGCCATTTCAGGCAGTCGTCCCGGTGCGCGCCACGAGGACATTGAAGGGTATGTGAAGCGGCTCAAAGATTTGGAGGAAATTGCCAAATCCAAAAAGGGTGTCCGCGAGTCATTTGCATTCTCTGCAGGCCGCGAACTGCGGGTGGTCGTAGATCCGGGTCAGGTCGATGATGCGACGGCGACCATTATGGCAAGCGAGATAAAAGATGAAATACAAGCCAAACTCACGTTCCCCGGACAAATCAAAGTTACGGTTGTCCGTGAGTTGCGCGCGGTTGAGATAGCAAAATGACCCGACGTTTCGTCGGTGTCATCCTGAGCGAATCCGCCCGCTGGCGGATAAGTCGAAGGATCTCGTTGATTTGTTTTTTGAATTGATATATTGACACGACGCTCCATTTCTTCTACATTGCCTCATAGAGGTCGCCGTGGCGACACGTTGAAAATTTCTTCTTGTTCTAATCCTCTGCCCAAAAGGAGGTGAAGAAGTACATGACAAAAGCAGATCTCATTGAAGTAGTCGCAAAAAAAGCTAGTCTCACGGCAAAAGCCGCTCGGGAAGCAGTAGGTGCCGTATTCGGATCCATCACCGATACGCTTAAAAAAGGCGACAAAGTCGTCGTGACAGGATTCGGGACATTCATGGTTCGGTCCCGCAAATCCAGAACCGGCCGCAATCCGCAGACCGGTGCCGCGATTAACATTCCGGCGCGAAAGACTCCCGGATTTACCGCTGGTAAAGCACTGAAGAAAGTGGTGCGGTAAACGCTCGCGAGTTTTGAAGTCTAAGAGACGCTCCCAATTCACACGGGAGCTGTCTCTTTTGGTATACTATGTTCAATGGTGCGAAAATGGAAAGTCGATTATAGAAATAGGAAATTCGTAATAGAAATATGAAAGTAGATATTCGAACAAATTTCGTTTTTCTAATTTCGATAACGACTCTCGGATTTCGATCAACGATTTTCTAATTTCATATGATTATTTCTATTAATCATCTAAAAAAATACTATCAGGTTCACGAAAAAGAGCCGGGATTCATGGGATCGTTACGGTCTCTTTTTCACCGCAAATACCAGACGGTCAAAGCCGTTGATGATATTTCGTTTGATATTGAGGAGGGTGAGCTCGTGGGATTTATCGGTCCAAACGGCGCCGGTAAGACGACGACCCTTAAGTGTCTTTCCGGACTTTTGTATCCTACAAGCGGTACGGTTTCGGTCTTAGGATTTACCCCATTTGACAGAAAAAATAATTATCTTAAACAAATTGCCCTCGTCATGGGGCAAAAAAATCAGCTTTGGTGGGATCTACCCGCACAGGAGACGTTTCTTCTTAATAAAGAAATTTATGAGATAGACGATAGTGAGTATAAAAAAACTCTTCATGATTTAGTAGAACTCCTTGATGTGGAAGCGCTTCTCAAAGTCCAGGTCCGTAAACTCTCGCTCGGCGAACGCATGAAGATGGAGCTTATTGCGGCACTCATCCATTCACCAAAGGTTCTGTTTTTGGACGAGCCGACGATTGGACTGGATGTCGTGATGCAAAAAAACATGCGGGATTTTGTGAGAAGCTACAACGAACTCAAAAAATCTACTATTATTCTGACCTCCCATTATATGGAAGACGTGAAGCAGCTTGCCCGGCGGGTGATAATCATCGATCACGGCAGGATTCTCTACGACGGGAAGCTGGAGAGCCTGGTCAAAAAATTTGCCAAACATAAAGTGCTCTCGATCGTCCTGGACGAATATGTAGCGCCTGATAAACTGGAAGCCGTGGGGGAGCTCGTTTCATACAATTTCCCCAAAGCGGTTATCCGGGTTCCCCGGAGTGCGAGCAATGTCGCAGCCGCCCAACTCCTGCAGAAGTTTCCGGTCGATGACCTCAACATCGAAGAGCCGGACATCGAAGACATCATCCGGGATGTGTTTAACCGAAAATCCTCTTAACTATGCGTTATGTTCGCATGTTCGCGCTTCACTTTCAGGATGTCTTTCAAAATCGAGGAAGGTCTTTTATCTATTTTCTATTGGGTCTTATTAATCCGGTTCTTCAATTATTATTTTGGAGTGGAGCAATCGCACAGGACAGCGGAACGGGGGCATATTGGAGTTTCAGTGAGATGGCGTCATATTATTTACTGGTAACTATTGCCACTTCATTTCTCGTGGTGCATATTGAGCAGGATGTTGCTTTTCTGGATATTAAAGAAGGTAAGCTGACTAAATTTTTGCTTCAACCATTCTCTTATTTTATATCAAAATTTATGGAAGAATTTCCTTGGCGCGTCACACAAGGAGCGTTCGGAGTAGTGGCATTTATACTTTTAATGGTTTTTGGGAATATATCAATTTCCCTGATATCTTCTCCTTCACAAATTTTTTTAGCGGGGATCATATGTGTTCTTGCGTTAGCAATATCGTATACATTAAAAATGGTGCTCGGACTGCTTGCGTTATGGACGACTGATTTTTGGGGAATACTCAGCATAGAGGAAGTGGTATTTTTGATTTTCGGAGGGTTTGTTATGCCGCTGACTTATCATCCTCCGCTTTTTGAAAAAATATCGTATGTATTGCCACTTGCGTATATTGTCTATTTTCCGGTTATTGCCGTTCAGGGCAATCTTACTACCAGCGCTATGTATCATACGATTTTGATTCAGATTATTTGGGTTGGATTACTGTATGTACTTTACCAGAATGTATGGCAGCGGGGAGTGCGAAAATATACAGGAGTCGGACAATGAAAAGACATTTCGCGCTTTTTAAACGGCTGCTTATCGCCAATTGGAATGCCCTGATAGAGTACAGGGGTGATTTTGTAACCCAAATTATATCGAGTTTAGTGTTTTCCTTAAATCACGTCATCATCGTTTTATTACTCACGATAAAAGTCCCTTCAGTCTATGGGTGGTCACGGGAGGAATTATTACTGCTTGCCGCAACGTATAATGTTTTTATAGGAGTTTTTCATACGTTTATATCCAGAAATCTCGATCATATTGCTGATGAGATATATTTCGGCAAGCTTGATTATATATTACTCAAACCTATTGATAATCAGCTTGCGACGATGATATGGAAAATTAATTATGTCAGTCTTATCCGATTATTTTTTGGGTTACTCCTCACATTTTATATCGTGAGAACAATGCATATTAGTGTGACAATTCCAATGATTGCCGAATATGTTGTCGTGATCATGTTGGGTGTATTTATGCTTTATTCCTTTTGGCTTCCATTCATATCGCTTATGATTTTTAATCCAAGGTTATCTAATATAGTGATTCTATTGTTTAATATCACAAATGTATCGAGATACCCGAAGGAAATGTTTGCGAGATTACCGCTATATATATTTATTCCGCTATTGCCACTCGCGTTAATTTTGACTTCTCCAGTGAAAATATTGATTAACAAATTTACATATGATTTACTTTTGGAATTTTTGATTGTCGTAGTGGCTATCGGACTAGTAGCGCGTTATGTCTGGAAATTCTCATTGCGTTTCTATACGAGCGCCAGTAGCTGATCCGTCTTCGGGTCATCCTGAGCGGAGTCGAAGGATCTCACTATGCAAACCTATCTCCAAATCATTAAAGGGACGATTGAAGAATACATGACGTATCGCTTAAGTTTCACACTCTGGCGTGTGCGGCTTGTCATACAACTTTTGGTCGTGTATTTTATGTGGTGGGCGCTTTTTTCTGGTCACCATGAGCTTTTCGGGTATAGTCAGTCCGCCATGCTTACCTATATATTATTCAGCTCATTCGTCCGCCCGTTTGTCATGGGAACGCGCACGCAGGAAGTGGCGGAATATATCAGAAGCGGAAGTTTATCCAATTATCTTGTCCGGCCCATGAATTTTTTGGGATTTTGCGCGAGCCGGGATGTAGCCGATAAATTATTAAATGTTCTCTTTGCGCTCTTTGAAATTATCGTATTGTATCTGCTGCTTCGTCCGGAACTGTATATTCAGACTGATGTGATCGTTATGTCACTTTCCTTTATCGCAGTGATCATGGGTATGATTTTGTTTTTTTATTTTAGTCTCCTCATTTCATACATGGGTTTTTGGACGCCGGATGTATGGGCTCCGCGGTTTCTATCATTCGTTTTTGCCGAGTTTTTTACCGGAGCATTATTTCCATTGGATATACTTTCCGGCCCGTTATACCTCATCAGTAAAAGCCTTCCGTTTTATTACTTCATTTATTTTCCTCTCAAAGTATATCTTGGTCAATTATCTTCTATGGAAATTATTCAGGGATTTTCCATTGGACTCGTGTGGACCGCCGGATTATGGTTGCTCGCGCGGGTAGTATGGAGTCGTGGCTTATTGGCTTATACGGCAGAAGGAAAATAAACCCAGCACCACTCCGATGGTGCTGGGTAAATTAATATGAGGCGATATCTTCGTATATGGTGGATGTTAACGGTGGACTCATTCATGGTTTCGCTTACCAGCAGGTTTAACGCAGGCGTGTTTTTTACCGGAAAGCTACTGCGGTTTCTTTTTTTCCTTATATTTCTCCTCACTGTTTTTACGAGCGCCAGGACACTTGCCGGATATACGTCTGATCAGATGATTTTTTTCTATTTTTCATTTTCACTCCTCGATACCGTGACACAATTATTCTTTCGGGAGGTATACCGGTTCCGTCCGCTTATTGTCAGCGGCGACTTTGACTTTGCTCTTGTGAAACCGATGAATCCATTACTGCGGGTTCTCGTCGGTGGGGCAGACCCATTGGATTTAGGTATGCTTCCGCTGTATATCGCAGCAGTGGTCATTACAGGAGGCCGATTGGGAGATGTCCAGGGGATGAATATAGCATCCTACGTATTATTGCTTGCTAACGGATTTATCATCGCGACCGGATTTCATATCCTTGTATTGGCGCTCGGGATTCTTGCCACAGAAGTCGATCATGCCATCATGATTTTCCGCGACGTCGTGAGTATGGGGCGGATTCCCACAGATATTTATCACGAACCTTTGAGGATGATTACGACGTTTGTCATACCCGTTGGAGTCATGATGACATTCCCTGCCAAATCACTTATGGGATTATTATCGCCATGGATGATAGCAACTTCACTCCTCTTAGGTGGTTTATTTTTTGTTCTCTGTCTCAAGGCGTGGCAGTATGCCCTATCTCAGTACTCGTCCGCTTCCAGTTAGACGGGACTTGATCACGAGGGTGGTTTCTGCAATACTGTCCCTATGGCAGCAAAACGAAAAGCTCCATTGAAAAAAACTAAGGCTCCGGAAGCGGATGTCCCAAAGGATTCTGCAGGAGAGGTCAAGCCCGCTGCGCCCCAATTTGTTACCCAAGTGGTAGAAGAGCTGCCTGTAAACGAAGGCGTGGATGTATCAGCCGAGGCCCTCGAGACCATTAAAAAAAACGCGGAAGAGATAGAGGAAGTGGTAGAAGAAATCCAGGAAGAACAGCACGAGGAAGCAGTAGCCCGGACAGTCAAGAATGATGAGCCGGGAGACGGGGAAACCATACTGACGGAAGAAAAGGCAGTGGGAGGTGCCGATGAAGTTCCGGCACAGAGCAAGGCTGAAAAAAAAGAAGAGGAAAAAGAAGTGCTTTCAGAGCTGTTTGCCCCGCGGGGATCCGATGAACACGGATCCGTTACGGAGGGTCCCGCAGAAGTGTATCCGGAAATCACCGGGGATAGACGCATTGGCGCAGCTCCGGTATTTTTGTGGGCTGTGATCATCATCGGGGTTGCGCTTCTGACGGGCGGTACGCTATTGGTTCTGGCAAGCGGAGCTCCGAAAATCGGGTCGCTGTTTGCCAAACCCACACCAACTCCCACCACGACACCATCTCCCACTCCTACTCCGGCCGTCGCTTCGCGCGGAGATATTTCCGTACAAGTGCTCAATGGCGGCGGTACCCCCGGATCCGCCGGAAAAGCAAAGATATTACTGGAAGGAAAAGGGTACACGGTGGCAAATACCGGCAATACCGAGGAATATTCGTATAAAAAAACAGAAATTCATGTCAAGCCAGGCAAAGAAGCATACCTCGATTTATTGCAAAAAGATCTCACGGATACGTATGTGGTCAGTACCGCCGATGCCAAGCTCGCAGCCGATTCCACCTATGACGCCCAGGTGATAGTCGGGAAGGAATAGTTCTATTACTCTTCCCTTATCGCCCCTATTCCCCTTATCTCCCTTATTTTTAGTCACATGATACAATACGACGTATGAAATACTGGATTGTCACGTTCGGCTGCCCCACTTCGCAAAAGCTACGGAGGGGCGTGCGCTAGGTTATATTTTTATGAAATATCACATCGTTACCTTTGGCTGCGCTGCTAATGAGGCGGATAGCGAGCGGATTGCGAGCTTCTACGAAGCACGTGGGTATACGAAAGCCAAGTCCATCCGTTCCGCAGACGACGTGGTGATCAACACCTGCATGATCCGCCAAAAGGCGGAAGACCGCGTGTACGGATTGGTCTATAATTTGTCGCTCGTCAAAAAAAAGGGACGGAAGATAAAAATTGTGGTGACGGGCTGCATGGTCGGTATGGCCGCGCGGGAAAAAACAGGCAAGATGATTGCACTCCTGAAGGAAAAAATGCCTGCAGTGGATGAGTTCCTGCCCATAGAGGAAGTAGGGTTTGATCACGCGCCGATCCGGACGGACAAGGATCACGCGCTCGTGCCAATCACCAACGGGTGTAATAATTTTTGTACGTTTTGTGTTGTACCCATGACGCGGGGCCGTGAGGTGAGCCGTCCGTTTGACGATATACTTCTCGAGTGTCACGAGCTTGCAGGCGCGGGCTATACCCGTATCACCCTGGTCGGTCAAAACGTCAACTCCTACGGCTCGGATATCGTGAAGGAAAAAGGGAAAAGGAAAAAGGAAAACGGGGATATGAGGGTCACGTATGTTAAACACTTGGGTAGATTGCGGATCCCGACCCTTTTTCCATACCTTCTGGAAGAGATTTGCAAGATAGATGGAATTGAGGTTATTGATTTTATCTCAAGTAACCCCTGGGACTTTTCTGATGAGTTGATTGCGGTGATAGCAAATAATCCAAAAATTTCCCGTCATATTCACCTGCC
>CAZLDC010000035.1:2586-8577 GCA_964558385.1 uncultured Gammaproteobacteria bacterium | reverse complement strand
CCCTGCCGTAACATGACGTGCTGTGTCATTTTACTATCATGCCGGGCTTGATCCGGCATCTAATTATTGATGAGGGACAATAACTGAATGAGATAAACAGATTATCGAACTGTGGCGAGCGTGCGGTTCGGCAGTTGAATAGCTCGCCACTCAAATGAAGGAAAGATCGTTGGGAAGGAAACCAAGGGTTTCCGACCCACAAGCGGGATTAGTACACCGGTAGTATGCCACCTTCCCAAGGTGGAGAAGCGAGTTCAATTCTCGTATCCCGCTCAATCGAATCTCTTAATCTCTCCTAATAGCTCCTATCTACTCCTATTTACACTGCCCTGGCTTGCGGAAACCGGCGCTTACGGCTTCCTTCTCGCTGCAAAACCACCGATCGCCAAGGTATAGTTGCACCGTTACGTTGTCATAGACGCCGCATTCGGGGGTGTAGTAAATCTTGCCGTTGCGATCATTACCCTTTATATTACAGCTCGGTTTCTCTTTGTTCGTCATCTGCGAACAGGTGTAACCAAAAATCCCCTTCTTTTCCTCCCGGGCTTTCTCAGTCGCATCTTTGAGTTTTTCACCTATCTCCCCAGGACTACTACGGGAGTAATACGAATACCCACTAGTAAGCATGGTTTCATTCACAAATTTGTCTTTGGTATATACGAAGCTGACGAGACGCTGATACGGGTCCCGATATACCACTTTCAGATATACCGGCTTACCGACGATCAAGCTCTCAAGCGCAGCCTTTGCCTCTGATCCGCCGCATCTATCGAGCTCCGGCGATTCCGTTGAGGCAACCCTGATATGCTGTTCTTCCTTTGTCACAAACGTATCTCCGTCAATCACGCGAAGGACTTCATAAGCCGGAACGGATATTGGTTTTGATTTATCCGAAGAGATAAGGAAGTATGCGCCCGCAATAACACTCACGGTTGTCACTGCCATGGCCCCAACGCGAAATTTTTGGGGATATTTTTCCTCCTTTTTCTTCATCAATTCATTATACAGCGTTTTACAAATTTACTCTCCAATCTATTATTGAAAATACCCGAAAATAGGGTACAATAACTTTATGAAAAATGCATCCAGAATTGCGATTTTTGAGGGCAAACGCATACGCCGCCACTGGGACGCAGATCAGGAGAAGTGGTACTTTTCTATAATTGATGTAGTGGAAGTGCTCACGGGAAGCACTATACCTCGCCGGTACTGGAGCGATCTTAAAATAAAACTTCAAAAAGAAGGTAGTGAGGTGTACGAAAAAATCGTACAACTGAAAATGCAGTCTGCAGATGGCAAATACTACCTCACCGACGCAGCGGATACCGAAGTCATGCTGCGCATCATCCAGTCTATCCCTTCCCCCAAGGCAGAACCGCTCAAGCTTTGGCTTGCTCGAGTAGGTTACGAACGACTGGAAGAAACTGCTGACCCCGAGCTTGCTATCAATCGCGCACTCAAAACATATCTGCAAAAAGGATATAGCCGGGATTGGATCAACCAGCGCCTGAAAAGCATTGAAATCCGCAAAGCGCTCACCGACGAATGGGAAAACCGCGGGGTGAAGGAGGGTATCGAGTTTGCGATATTAACCGATGAAATATCCCAGGCATGGGCCGGACTCACCACAAAGCAGTACAAACATCTCAAGGATCTCAAGAAAGAAAACCTTCGGGATCACATGACCAACCTGGAGCTCGTCCTCAACATGCTCGCGGAAACCGCCACAACGGAAATTTCCCAAAAACGGAAACCGAGGACATTTCCGAAAAACAGAACCGTGGCCCGGGAAGGTGGCCCCATCGCCGGGAACGCCAGAAAAAAAATCGAAGTTAAAACAGGAAAAAAGGTTATAACTGATAGAAACGCAAAAGACACACATCCTATTGTAAACAGATAGTGCCTATGTACCATGGAATTGTGCTCGACGCAGAGTTTACCGATCCTACGTACCCCGAGACGTATTCTGTATTCGCCAAACGAAAAAGCACCGATAGCCCCTGGATGCTCTTCGGCATTGAGATCAGTGATCAGGATATTGAAAAGACGATTGCTGATATCCAAAAAAATATGAAATCCGATGAACCCTACTATGCACATTTATATAATGATGAGGAGCTTATCGTCGTATTTAAGGAGAATGTTTTTCGCGTCAAACCCCATATCGCGACATGGAGGCCGATCATAGAATATGGAAAGACACTTCATATCCCTGCATCGCAACTCACGTTTTGGCCCAATAGATTTCAGGATGAGATTCACTATTTTAAACCCGAAGACTTTATCTGATGTTTATTGCTTCAGGAATGTAATGAGAGGTTTAGAAAACACCGTTACTGCCGCGCCGATACTCAATACATGCTCCAAAGTAGGAATCTGTATGTTGTAAGCTCCTTCAATGATTGTGGTCTCCGGAGGAACTAACTCGTCACCAAACATTGCGTGTACGGTCATAATTTTCATCCTGTCATGTGGAGTCAACGACTTGATCCCCCGCTCACAACGCCGGACCGACTCGGCAAACGCCGGACTGGATTTGGTCTTGGATGCAAAGGACCGGATACCCATCATTGGCCCCACCCGTAATCTGCTGCAGACCGTGATGACGCGATGAATCTTATTTTTCCGCTCCATATAAGTATTCAGCGCCGCACTCCCACCCGCGCTCGTCCCGACGAGCGAAACTCGGTCACCATTTCTTACGAACCCATCAATCAGCTTAACCAAACGAAGTAATTTCAAACGAAATGACTCCTCCCCATCTCGCCACCCCATAGCAAAAACAACCGGCTCCAGTCCATAGCTCCTCCAATGACTCGTAAGAAACTTTGGTATCCTCGTCTCATCTCCTAAACCGGGGATAATAATGACCTTGTGTACGTGATACATCGAAATATTTTACTTAAACACATCCTTCTTGAGAGACTTCGCGAGTTTCGTAAAAAACTCGTCCATCTGACGTCGGTCAAAGGGTATTAGCATGGTTGGTAAATCATTATACTCGACGACTTTTAAAAAATTTTTGATAAGCTGTAACCAGTCCACTCGCTCTGAAAATTTCTTCTCAACGCCTCTTACTAATTCCTTGAACTTAAATGAGTGGTGCTGCAGTATGCAATAAAGATCGACATAATCTCTGGATCGCGGAGAGGAAGAGACAGTTTCCAGCTTATTCACCGCTATATCATACAAGCTGTCTATTTCTATTCCTTGCCAAAATAATCCCTTTTTGAGTCGTATGTCCGTATAGCGATTAAAGTCAATTTTGAGAAACGTATCGTCGGGGTAGCGGAATGTTACCATCAAGAAGCCAAAATCCTCGTTGATACTGACGAGTTTATAACCAATAGATTTCTGGCTCGATTTCACCCAGTGGGTAATGATTTCATCATCAAAAGGTTCACAGGTAAAAAAGTCCAAATCAAACGATTCCCGGTGATGCAGGTACCACGAACTTAACGCCGTCCCGCCGCTTAGGTAAAAATGCGACCGGATGTACGGTTCTTGGCATACCAACTCCAGAAATTGCTTCTGTCTGGCAGTAAGCCTTTTGGCGTTTGCCACCTTTTGTTCCATAAGAGGAATTCTAACGTTTTCCGCTTATTGATAGCAAGCGTATCCTTGATTTTCGGCCAGGCGGCACGCACTTCCATTTCATCGAGCTTTTCTCCTTCCAGTCCGTAGTTGATGAGCTGTGTTAACCGCCAGAGTTTGTACTCCTCCGGATGATTCTTCTTTAGCTGTTTTTCATCTGTATTCCAATTGATCATGCAACCAGTATATCATACGCCAAATTATACCTACGTGGCAGCAATCCATGCATAGGGAGTACAATCAAAATATGAAACACGTTCGCCGTTATCAAAAATTATTTTCCAGAGATTTTTGTCTGCCTTCCGTCGAAGCATGGGTCAAGGGAGAAAGCTTCAATCCCAAAGAATGGACACAGGTCAAATAGCCATTTCTTCCCTATATCATTACCAAACGATCAGATGACACTGTCCACTTTATTTATGATATTGAGGGCGTTAACTGTATTCAAAACCAACTCATACATTGTGCTCGAGAATATAAAAACCTTATCCGCACTATTGAAAACCGTTAGTAATTCAGCGTCTTGAGTATGTTCATAAAAATAGGTTCGTCTGTACTCTCCTGGGAGGGAATAGACGAATTGAAGCTAAAACATAATCTATTTCATTCCAATACGTGAATCATAATGTAATGATAACTATACTTATTTTATAAGTAAATCTTCCGGGAAATTTTCAAGTTTGCATGTAACTTTTACTTTCCCTTCAGCATGTTGTTCGATACTACTTATATTTATTAATTCACTAATTTTTGATGAATCA
Source organism: uncultured Gammaproteobacteria bacterium (assembly GCA_964558385.1). GTDB lineage: Bacteria > Patescibacteriota > Microgenomatia > UBA10105 > UBA927 > CAZLDC01. Next base: position 4,222 of record CAZLDC010000035.1, on the reverse strand, counting down.
GTAATAACGGAATATTTATTACTACCGACAATTTTTATTCTAATTCTACTTGATGTTGATGAAGGGTCAACTTCTATCATCGAAAATTTTGGGTCAATTCTATCTTCAGGTATGGGGGCTAGTATACGTCTGATTGTGCGTTCATCACTGTAATTCACTAAATCTAAACTGTGGGGTATAGCAGCGGAAACAACTTGTCCTCTATTTCCTATCTGTAAATCCATATGAGTCAAATTATTTATATCTGCTTTAATGCCATTCCGTTCTAACGCTTCTTGTAAGTCTGGATGACCTCTTGCTCCCAATCCGATCCAGTTGACGTCATTTATATCTCGTAAAACAGGCACATTTTGCAATCCTTTGGTTTGTTTATCCCAATCCATGAGATCAATTTTTGAATCCTGAGAAAAAACTCCTAAGTTAAATACCATTTCATCAATCTTAATACGATATATAAAATGATTTATATGAATGGGATTTACCTCACCTATCATGTGTGTATTATACAATTATTACGTTATCTTTATCTAATTTTTTATTGACAGACACACCTAAAATTGGGTTAATTATTTACCTTTCACTTCCCCGTCCAGTTTGCTACAATAGACACACGGTTTCGATTTATCGGGCAACAACAACCGAAGTGCAAATCATTTTTCGATAACAGACTAGAAACTCGTCACGCACGTGACGTTGGCAGGTAAATAGTGCGAGACACAAATTAGGAAGGATCGTTGGGAAGGAAACGTACGTTTCTGTCCCAGAAGCCGAAGTAGCTCAGTGGCAGACCTGCCCGCCATCAGCTGTCGCTTCAGGCGACTGCAGGCGGGGCAACGCTTAGCACGCTTATCAAAACCTGCGCCTCTTTAGCTCAATGGCAGAGCAGCGGTATCGTAAACCGTAGATGTCAGTTCGATTCTGACAAGAGGCTCAATATAATATTTATATTATCACTATGCTCTATTCTCGACTCCGTCGGCACGAAGAACGGCAGCAGCGCAACCGTATTTTCATGGCTCTTGGCGCCATGATGGCGATCATCATCTTCCTGTTTGTCTTCGGACTCAAAATACTCGTAGGATTTAGCCTTCTCGTCGACCGCATGCGCGGCAATTCCCCACAGCCGACTTCCCAAAATCAGGAGCTCATCCTGCCTCCGGTTCTGGATCCTTTACCCGAGGCGACCAACAGCGCGAGCCTCACAGTAAGCGGCAAAGCAGACGCCGGTCTCAACATCGTCCTTTTCATCGATGAAGAACCGGAATTGGCGATCCCCGCCAAAGAAGACGGATCGTTTTCCTTCACCAAAAAATTTGACGAGGGCGACCATACCATCAGCGCCAAAGCGAAAAATGAGAAAGGCGCCATGAGCGATCTTTCCAACGTCATCACCGTATCCGTCAAACGCAAAAAACCAACGCTTACGATCACGAGTCCCAATGACAATACCCGCATCGTCGGAGACACGAGTACGATTCTTATCAAAGGAAAAACCGCTTCGGACAATACCGTCACCGTCAACGACCGGCTTGCCGTGGTACATGGAGATGGATTATTTACGTACTCGCATTCGCTCGCAGAAGGAGACAACATGATCCGGGTTGTGGCGACGGACCCGGCAGGCAATCAGGAAACT
>CAZLDC010000035.1:0-2576 GCA_964558385.1 uncultured Gammaproteobacteria bacterium | reverse complement strand
TGCAACTCTACGGGTTACCTATCAACGATAGCAATCTATAAAGCTAAGCTTTGCTCTTTGAGAGCTTAACTTTGGCTGATCCCGATACCTCTCTCTCCATGATTCCCACGAGTCCCCACATCCACACCATTACCCAGGGATAAAATAAACTGTTTACAAACAGACTGTGAACAAAAACCGCCGCAAACGAAGACAAATACATAATCTTAAGCGTGGTGCGTTTGAATCCGAATGCGGGTTTGATCTGTTGCAGAAGTAGCCACAGATACCCGATAAGCCCAGCGATACCCGTCGTCACACCAACAAAAAGGATACTACTGTCTATCCCCGCACCGGCCCGTCCGGGAAGCGCTCTTCTCTCGTCGCTGTCAAGAAATGGCACCACGTTAAAACCAAAACCAAATACCGGACGCTCGGCGATACGCGCGATGGTCTGATTCCAATTCTGTATCCGCGCTACGGTCGAGTCATACCGGTCCAGTGATAACGTCTCTCCGCCGGGTTTAGGTATATAAACGATAACGACTAAAAAAATCAGACCCACAAAAAGTCCCTGCTTCCATCGTCCGAGTAGGATGATAGCTGCACCAACACCGGCCAGAAACGCTAGGTAGCTTCCTCGTGAGTACGTGAGAAGCATCGCAACTGCCGCTACAACGATACCCGCCCCGATCAATGGTCGGAATGTCCTTTTTACAGAAACAAATACATATACCCACAAAAAGATGGTCAACGCGAGAAGAATTCCGACGTAATTGGGATCCAGGAGGGTTGCAAATACCCGGTAGTAATGCGGATCCCACCCCAAATACCAGAGATTCCGAAGATCCGGATACAGTGAAAACTGAAGTAGTCCAAGGATGCTAAGCGCAACGCCGAACCCGGCAAGCCACCGCAACCAAAATCGCGACGAAAGCGGCGAATTGACAACAGCAGCGTAAAAAAATGCATATGCCACCCACCGCCAAAGATACAGGCTTCCTTTCCCGATGACTTCCAGTGGATACTGCGTTACATTGGCCGCATGCGACACGATCCCTAATCCGGCAAACAGTGCAATGGGAGCTGCCAAACGCAGATGGGAAAGCTTCCCGATGAGCCCGTCATGCAAAACTGCATAGAGAATGATAAGGACAAGCACCACATCCTGGACATAGAGATGAACACCCTCCGCGAGCGGTAGTACCCCTAGCTGCCCCAGGAGCAGACTCACCCACAATAAAGCAATGAGTATTTTGTAGATCATGTTGGGTTATTAACCGGATTGGTCTGGATTATTATGTAACTGCCACAGTTTACCCCGTACGAGGAACGAATGAAAACTCATCATGAATGCGACCACGATGCCAGCCGTTCCGTCCAGGAATCCTAAACGCCAGATATAATTAACAAAAAACTTGAGTACGGGCTTGCCGACGATTTGCCAACCGGGTTCTTTTATCCCTCGATCAAAAAGATATTGAGCATACAGGGACGAGTACCGATTTATTTCATCTAGAAATTGTGCGACATTTTGGTGGGGATAGTGGAGGAGAGGATGCACGAGTTCGCCCACAGCTCCCTGGACCCGCCACGTTTCATGGACCGGTTGTACCCATCTCCCCGCGTCTTTCCGGGCGAGCCGCAACAACTTCACATTCCCCGTCTCCCCATGCGTAAGCCACCTCCCACCCCAATAGTCCTTTCTGCGAATGAGGTATCCGCTTGTCGCTTGTCGCTTGTCGCTTGTCGCTTGTACTATCTCCTTTACCAACTCCTCCGATACCGCTTCATCGCTATCCACAAACAATACCCATTCGTATTTTGCTTTGGTCAATCCAAAATTTCTCTGAGCGGCAAAATCATCATTGAGTGGATGCACATACATCTTCGCTCCGAGCTTTTTGGCAAGTGCCACCGTCCCGTCTATGGACTCGTCATCGACGATAATGACCTCATCACACCACGAAAGGCTTTTAAGACAACGCGCAAGAATCGGGGCATCGTTATGAGTTAAAACAACGGCACTGATATGCATTTGCTATAATTCTACCACAGTGAAACCGGCCAAATGGTTTATTATTATTACAGCGATTTATCTCACAATTTATTTCTCCCACGCCATTCTCCTACAAAAAACCGTCTACGGCGATGGCATTTTCTACTATTCCTGGGTCCGGTCCATCGTCGTTGATCGCGATATAGACTTCACAAACGACTACGCACAGTTCGCCGTTACGGCACCCGTCACGCCGATCAATGAGCTTGGCAACAAACATCCTGTCGGGGCCCCACTTTTTTGGCTCCCTTGGTACGCGCAGGCACATACGTTCCTTCGGGGATCCGGATTTGAACTCCCGTATCAACTGTTCGTTGGGATACTTTCCGTGCTCGCAGCCATCACAGGCCTCGTCCTGCTTTACCGGCTTCTTTCCGAGCATTTCTCAAACTCCGCAAGCCTTTTGTCCATCATGAGTATTGCCGGAGCATCAAATCTGCTTTTTTATGGCGCTGTCGATCCAGTCAACAGCCACGCGGTTTCGTTTTTTGCAGCCACCGTATTCCTCTCTTTTCTCTTTTCTAAAAATAATTCACCA
>CAZLDC010000034.1:4422-8753 GCA_964558385.1 uncultured Gammaproteobacteria bacterium | reverse complement strand
GAAAAATTGGGGCCATAGACGTTATTGGCGCCGGATTTGGCCAACAGATCGGTAAGGGCTGAAGCCCGGTCCACGTCACGCAACTTTATTTCCACGGAATTGCTCACGCTCCACTGGCCCGGTCGCTGTTTTTGGCGGCCTTCTTCATAGTAGGTCTCCTGATTCTGGTAGATGTTCAGGTTTTGGGTTTTGATATCCTCGGGTTTGATGCCGAAGGTTTTGACGGATGCGATAATGGCGTTGACCTTGTCATTCACTTCTGTCACTGCTTTTTCTTTATCATCGTTGATGGCATTGACGCCTGCTGAAAAACTGGCTATTTCGCTTTTGAGCTTGCTCTTTGCCTCCCCCACGACCGTGACGGTTCGGGCGGGCTTGAAGCTCATACTCCCCCAGTCGATGCCGGACCACGGAAGGAAAAAGGAACTTGCGACAAAAAGGAGTGCTGCCAATAGAAATCCGGCAAAGGCAAAAAGAAAAGGCCTCATGGTATATTTCAGCATAGCACTGCGGATATCATAAACACAATAGTGTTTACATCCCTTGCGTGATGCGGCGGATGATGCCGGCAACTTTCTCACCCCCATATCCCGCGCCTTTGCCCATGAGTTCAAGGAAAAACCGCGCAGGGCGCATGAGGGTGGCACCGGCGGCAAGGCCAAAGGCCGGCAGACTACTCATTATCGGTCTTCGCAACACCATAGTGTCTACCTGTTTTGGTGATACTCCTGCTGATATGACTGCTTCGCCACCGACCGCTGCTATGGTCGTCGGCTTCCACCGACGGAGGCTGAATAGGTCGCTTCCTCCCTTCCCGAGTCCAACGGCCGTCAGGAGGAGATCCGTGGTGCTTGCTGCCGCCCCCATGCCCTGTGCCAGAAGATGGAAGCGCTTAGCCTGCTCGGCTCTCTCTTGCGGGGGCAATTCCGGGTGGTACCCTCCGACGACCCGTTCTATCGCGTTATCCCATTGGGAAACGACACTGTCGGAACGGTACTGATCGACGACGCGCTTCCCGGCGGCTTTGAGCGTGCTCGTGACCCGGTCAATAACCGAGGGTGACTGCTTCACTTCCGGTAGCGGTGTTTCCATGATGATTACTGTATCAGATCAGGATACGTTGATCAAACATACATACTCACTGCTTCCCCTGGCAAACCGGTGGCCAGGGATGAACAGTCATTGGATTAAATGCATCTAAATAAGCGTTTATTTCAAACAAATCCTCCATAATGGTTACATCGGAAATAGACTTCCCGATTCCGATAAAATTATTATCTTTTCTCTGCAAATCAACATTTGCGATGGAAATAAATTCCGGAGGGAACATCCTTGATAAGGAAATAAGATTTAGTGCGTGATATGCACCTCCTACCCTATTAAAATAGGATAAATCGAAATCTTTTCCGATATATGTTTTGGTTTCATTGGATAAAAATAGTGATTGAGCGACTCCTTCATAGGCAAACGGAGGCTGAGCTTCAGTGAGCACATTCCACGGAATGTCTGTAGAAAATTCATCTAATACTTTTGTTTTGAATTCATTAATAGATTCAGCAAGTTCAGGAGATGCATTGATGTCAGCAGGTGATTTTTTATTGTAATATACCTTTCCTCCTGCACGAAAGATGCCCAACCGTGTTTTGGCTTTATAATAATTACCAACAAGGTCAATAGCTTCATCGATATCGCCATCGGAAATTTCAAGCGCATGAGCTAAAATATTAGAATTTTCAACGGGTTTACCGGTCAGTTTATATTGCTGATCAATATATGTATCTAGATCTAAGACATTGAGTTTATCTTCATTTGACATAGAAAATTGGAATCCATACGCGTCGTACATATCCAACATTTTTTTTGTATACTTTGAAATAGAAGATCCGACCACAACATCGTACACACTTCTATCATCTGACGCATTATTTACCACGTAATATGGATATACACCATAAAGATATCTGTCGAGTTTATTTAAACGATCCCATTCGTTTTTTGAGATAATATCCTTGACCTCTCTTTGTATTATTTCCAAGCGTGTGGTTTTTTTGTCATAGTCATCAGTAGTACACGTCGTAAATCTTTGACATTCGTCGGTCTCTTCTGATAAAGGCATAGTATTTGTTTTATGGATTGCAGCGAGCATATCAAATCGTTCCTGTGTGCTTTTTATCTTGATATTCGAATCCTTTACCTTGTACTCATTCGTTGCCTTTTTGATAATCTCTAGATAGGGTTTGTAGTTGGGATTTCCGGGGAGTTCTTTTTTGGGTTTGTTGCTGGGGATAAGGGCACTCAGCCCTGCTCCGGCGGATAAATCTACTGTGCTTTTTTTCGCAGCTCCCCAGATACCCTCTACACACTCACCAACCGTCTTACACTGTCCAACACTGCCAAAGTACCCCAATGACCGCTTGATCGAAGCAGATAGCGACGGATTATTGTTTACAACGGTATCAAAAGCATAAACATTCGATAAGGAAGCTTTATAAAAACCCAGAGCGCTTTCGTACAGAGATTCTTTGAGCTGATCATAATAACTAGCAACTGGACTACAGGGATCCGATGAGCGCAGAATACCTGCCAAAAACGCAAGGAGTGCAATGCGTTGGTATCGCTTCTGCAGTTCTTTTTCGTATTCATCGATGGGTGGTGGGCTGCCTATGGCCACTTTATGTCCAGGCAAAACGCTGCCAATCACTCTCCACGGGGCGCGGAGGAACCAGAAGCAAGAGCTCGTTTGTCCGTCGCCACCGGCGGCGTAGACGCGGCTGACTAAGCCAGTGTCGGAGAGACAGTTGGAAAGCTCCCGCGCTGCCGCGGTAATCCGTGCTTGTACAGACCCATCCGTCTGAAGCTTATTCCTCACCGGAACCGGCACCAACTCCTGCTGAGGTGCGGATATAGGAGGGAAAAGTCCCTGCAGTTTTTTGCCAAGTTCTTTGAGGCCTTTCCGTACTCGTTCCACGATCCCCGGGGCTTTCTGCGGCGCTTTGACAAACGCGGGTTGGACGACGACCGCTCCCTCTCCTCCCCCGCCGAGGCCATCAGCAATTTCTTGAGACCCTGATATGTCTACTGGTGGAATATCATAAGGAATGAGTACTTCGGGAAAGGTAAATTCCCCTTCTTGATATTGATCCAGCGGTATGGCAGTCTCCCAGTAGGTTGCCGCCCAATCTCTGGCTGATTCTGCATCTCCCCGCTCAAGAGCAACTCCGGCCTCCGTATAGTATTCTCCATTTGCTACTAAGACTCCAATTGGATTAATAGTTACTTCTAGTATTTCATCCGTTTCGGGATCAAAAGATAATCCGTAGCGTATTTCGGAAGGGTGTTGGGGATACGCATATAAAGAGTCTGTCCTAGAAATGATAATCTTTCGTTTTAAACGTTCTTCTTCAAAAATACGCTCTAAGATGGGAGATTTAGCAAGCATTTGGTTGAACGCTCTCTGTAAACCGGTTTGTCGAATAGCATGAGCCATTTGTTTGGGGATAACGGTGTAAACGGTAACTTGTTCATGTCCCCCTCCTCCCCCGCCGAGACCGCCTTGATCACCAAATAATTTATCTTGGAGATAAACGGCACTGCCGCCAACGATCACGCGGTGGGGCATCTGCCAGCTCGTATTTTTGATAAAATCGGCAGCGGCACGGGCAGCTTTTACGGCCATCAGGGCAGCGGCACAGCGGCCGCTCGGACCGCCGGATGGGCCGTTGCCATCGGCTGCGTAGACTTGCCGCGCCAGACCGAAGCCTTGCGCGAAGGCTGGAGGAATGTAGGAAAAATTGGTTGACAATGGAGGAAGAGAAGTGATAGAGTCAGGAATGATGAACGGCAGACTTCCGGCGACACGGAGAGTACTATCAGAAGTATTTGCGAATTTGGGCGCGGGGTGGTTAGGATTTATACTCATAACTCCCGCTGCCATACCGGGGGCATCATTTTCTGATCTTGCGTTCAATATTCTGCGATCATTCATATACGGACTCGCGTGTATCGTAGTCGCAATAGATTTATCCAAGGAGGTGACATCATGAATCCTGAACAATTGAGAGAAATTTACAATAGCGGAGGCGTCCTGACCTTCCTCTTTATCATCGCGGCGCTCCTCTACATCAACGCGATCCGCTTGGACCGCAACCGTGGGTCCAAGACGACCAACCGGAGCTGACCCATCGGCTAGGACCGACTGGCGCTCCGGCAAATATCCCGTTCCACAGGCCTTATTGGCCGCATCATCAAGAGGTTTCACCAGTTTCTCCTGTGCCAACGCTTCCATAGCTTTTGCAACCGCCACACCGTAGGCCAATTGCAGGAGATCTTCT
>CAZLDC010000034.1:0-4412 GCA_964558385.1 uncultured Gammaproteobacteria bacterium | reverse complement strand
GGCCTTATTTTCAAAAAAATTAAGTCCCTCTCCTCCCCCGCCGAGACCTTCAACAAAAGTAGATTTACCTTGTTGTTTTGCCTTTGGTCTGGCATCATAGGTGGGAATATTATTATGTTGTTTATACTCCACTATCGCTTTATGCAACGGAATCAAGTCCTGATTTAACCCTTCAAGAAGTGCATGGATTTCGGAAAACACATCATCGGTCTGCACCATCCCTGAATTCTTCAAATAGCGAACAAGATCGGCATTACTGTTCACTGCGTTTTTCAACGGGACAAGATCTCCCCGTATGAACACTGTCTTGAGAATATCACCACTCGGATCAACAATATCAAATAACTCTGATATCACATCGGGAATATTTGCATAAGCCCTATATACTTCAGGAATATCGTATCCAGCAAATTGTTGAGCTCTGCGATGAACCAATTCTGTAATCTGTTCATTTAAATAATAATTAATTTTTTGGAATCCTATTCCATTTACGTTATATTCAATTTGAGCTACCCCCAATTGAATAAGCGTATTCCCATTTGGTAATACCTTTCGATCATAATACCCAGATAGATGTGTATACTCGTGAGGTCCAGGAAATTCTACAGGCGATGGTTTAGAAATATTTATATAAACTTTTCTATTTAATGGATCCATATAACCGTCAAGAAGTGTAGCAGCGTAATCAGCCAAAGACTCAACGCCAAGCATTTTCATATGCGCAATAAGAACTTGACGCTGTTCATCGGTTAGCAACTTCGTCAGTTCATCGACGGCGCCGCTATCAATAATAGCCTGACGAAAATCTATGTAACCAACAATATAAAATCCATTCATACGGGGAAGACTGTCCTGTGGAATACCCAAGATGTTAGTAAAATATGGGCGTATATCTCGAATTCTTTTTTGCAACTTTATACTGTACTCCTGTTCCCTTTTTGCTTTAAGTACAGGCGTGTCATGCAAATCTTCATCTCCTTCTCCCCCACCTCCAACACCATCAATAATCCCTTGATTATCTTGACGTAAGACAGCTACACCACCACTCCTGGATGGAACGAAGTCGAGAGGGGATCTAAAGGATTTTATAGCATCAGAAAAGGAAGGTCCTCCCCCGCCGGTGCCGGTATCGTCGGGTTGGGGGGAGAGTTTATCCTGGAGATATACTCTGCTGCCGCCGACCGGCGCAGATTGCCTCAAAGCGTCCGTAATCGTGGGCGTAAAGGCCATAAAACCACCCGGCATGAAGGGAAGGAGGCGGTCCAACCATTGTTTCATCGTGGCCCAAAATGAATCATTTTCTAATACCTCTGATCCCGCGGATAGATCCAGTTCATCCACAGCATTATGATCTCCTGAAAACACAGTATCAGATTTTAATAAAGGAGACTGACGCGATATATTATCAATATCAAGCTCTGTTGCTAATTCCTCAAACCCTACGTGAAGAGCCCTCAGCACCTGAAGCGCATCTTCGCTTTGTGAAGAGGTCATGGTGGTTTCAATTGCCAGAAGCGCTCGCGCTATGCTCTGCTGCGCTTCTTGAATCAGTGTCACTGATTCAGTTTGTACTATCTTCCGAACAGCACCAGAAACAATTGCGCTCCCAATCGCGACATTGGCGCGTACTGAATCATCAATAACACGGTTTGACCGAATATGATCACCTACTACATATTTATGAATACCAACCAAAATTTCTTCTGCTTGAGAAAAATTTCCCAGATCAACAAGAGTGAGAATCTTTTTAATCTGAGTGTTGACTGTTCGGACAAATAAAGAACAATCACTACACCCTTGCACAGGCTCAACCACGCGTCCTGCTTGTTCTAAATTTTTTTGCAAATCATCATACGCTTGGCTTTGTACCAAACGAAGGGTACCATCATCTGAAAATTCATACGTCGTTACCGACTTTATGGGCAACTGAGAAATACGGTCCAGCATAACCCGATCGGTTCCATCAAGGGACGTATACGTCATTTCTGCCCCCGAGGGCTCTTTACCGAATTCTGTAAGTGTAATTGTCCCATTCGGCTGTCTCTGCGCTGAAGCCACAATTGCGCCCTTCGCACCAAATAGATATACGGTATCCACTGCGTTTGGATCAATTCCACCTGCGTAAAACACTTGCGCTTGATAAACAAATCCGCCCAATGGTTTTTGCGCCTTCAACAACAGCTTCGTTGTAACAACTTTTGGATCATTAGATATTATTTTTCCGCTCAGGGCATACCTTATAGCTGTATTTACCTCATTACCGGTGCTTACAAATGGCGATGAATGAAAATCCGTGTTACGTCGATCAGGCGTGACCCACATATGATTCAATTGCTGATATCGAATATAACTATTTTGCTGGGGGAAAAAATATGATCGCAATGATACTATCCAATGCCCTAGAGAGGTGTTTGTTTGAGCAAGCACACCGAGTTCATTCCGAATAAAACGCAATTTTTCACCGTCACTGACAAAGCCGCCACCATATGACATCCGGATCATTTCACGAAAATCACGGATTGTTTGCTTGGCTCGCTCCTTAAGGGAGCCACCAGGCCTATGAATAGATCGATAGGCAGCGTCTTCTACCTGTAGATCCACAAAATACCGTAACAAATCCTCAGCTTTCCTGCCGGCCAGAAGCTGCATCCCACGATAGACGTATTGATCTTGAAAGTAATAACGGCTTCTTGCTTCGCGTTGTCTATCCGGACGGGTATCGCCGAATGCATCAATATATCCTTCAGACGGTATAGAAAGAATACCGACAGCATCATTATGAGCATCGCGCTGAAACCGATCAAATGCTTGCGCCGAAGACGCTAGTGCTGTGCTCTGCCGATCGTGTTCAAGAGTGTTTACAAAAAAGACTGACCCACGAGGCTTAAACGATTGAAGAAACTCCATAAATTTCAAAATCGTAGCCCGTGTATCTTCCATATCGAGTTTCATAACTTCTGTATAACTTATAGGCGTACCTGCACCGACATAGTGAACCGAAGCGTTGCTTAACACGTTTTTTCTATTTTGATCCAACACCTGATAAGCACGATTTTTTTCCACTATAATGAGACTTTGTTTATACAACTTCCCATTTACCCGACTGTTCGGCGGTAATCGAAATAGTTTTTCACCATTTTCATATTCAAACTCCAGATCACGTATGTGTTTATCGCGAAATGAACCTATACCCATTTTTATCAATGGAGGTGTTACGAGTGTTGCAGATACATCCGAAAGGATATATCGTCCATCTTGATGTTGAAGACGAGATCTATCCATGCTTTTCCGATAGTATTGGTATGTTTGACTTCCTTTTTGTATCTCAACTATCCATTCGCCTAATGAATAAAAATAATCCAACTCAGGATGTTCAACGATAGAAGGATCAACCCCGTCTCGTTCCAGAGACCAATTCATAATCAATCGAGACATTCTTCCATTACCGTCTCCAAACGGATGAATAGAAATGAATTTTCGTTGAAGTTCTGCCGCAAGTTGATAGGGGTCATGCGGCTTACCGGACGCTTCTGCATGCCAATCAACAATGTCCTGTATCAACCCTCGAACAAGCGCGCTATTCGTTCTTCCTCCAGCGCGGAATGTCTCCTGTCCATTCGGGGTGAGTAATCCTTGTATCTGGTCATCGGTAAAAAATATTTTTGACTCGTTCGTTTCCGGAATAAAAATCGGGTCAACCGTAGGATAGATAATTCTCCCTTTTTGTTTTCCCCACCATACCCCTCCCGTTGGCTCCCAACGTAAATAAGGATTGGATCGTACTGCTTCAACCTGCTTAATTGATAAGAGGATCGGATCCCCCGATTGTGTATAGCTTGCACCAAAAAGACTACGGTTTCTAAAAGTCTGTGCCTCGTTGGGTAACAACTCTTGAAATAACTCTAAAATCGATTCCACGCTTAAATTTTCTATTGTCTTACTTTTCTGTCGTGCCTGTATCCATCCATCCCAAGCAGATTTTCCAAAAATTGTACGAATATCACCTTCTCCTTTGAGAAATGTATTGATCAAAAAAGTCTGATCTACTAACAATGCTGACTCTAATATCTCCTCTTTGGTCAAAAGTAGTGACGTGTGCGGAGTGGAGGCGCTTGGCAATGGTGATTCTTGAATTTTTTCATTCGCCATTTGTGGTGCCAATACAGTGACAACTGGTGACTCGACACCATGCACGGTGATTTCTTCTGCCACGGCAATCATATTGGGGCCAACAGCGCAACCGGGGCTACCCGTGTCTATGGCATAGACCATGGGAATGAGTGCGACACACCGGTCATCTAATGACCTCCGTAACCATTGGAAAAATCTTCGGATCGCCTGATGTACCGGTAGAACGATCGGCGCTTGGGCATCGCGGACGGAGGAAGCCAAGGCGGAAAGGGCGGAAAATT
>CAZLDC010000033.1:378-8873 GCA_964558385.1 uncultured Gammaproteobacteria bacterium | reverse complement strand
CCAAAATCCTCAAACAATCCCATCTCACGATTGATGAGCTACGCACGCTCATGAAATAATACAACGTGCATTTTATAATTCCAAAAAAATGGTGCTTGCAATCCTGGAGAAGATGCATACATAATGGATAACATAATAATAATGATGCCCACGGCGGGTGTAAGGAGGAAATAACTTATGGAAGACAAACTGCGAGCAATTGTGACGAAGATTGAGGCATCAACCCTGAAAGACGCGGATAAAGAAGAGCTGTACGCGACGATCAGTGAGGGGCTGCAAGCCACGGTATGGCCGGTACTCCTCAAATACATGCCCAAAGAGGAACTTGAGTTTCTCGCGGCAGATCCAAAGAGCCGGGTGACGGTAGAAAGCTACGCCAAGCTTATCGAGGATACGATCAAGGACGGGGTGGCGCTTAAAGAGATTGAGGGACTCATGAATAAGGTTCTCGAAGAAGTGGATAAAGCGCTGGCGACAGAGGGGATAAAGTAATGTAAGCCCTCCTGGCCTTCCTTTCCGCCTTACTCCGCCAACCGGCGGACGCGGCGGCAAGAGCGGCCTAAGGCGGGTTCAAGAATCTCTAATCCAAAGCTTAGGCTTTGGAAAGAGCTTCTAGAAAATATATGGCGGAAGGAACAACATTGCTGGAAATAAGTACGACGGTTGTGGAAGATCCGCTGGTGAAAGCGAGCGCTGAGATGCGCGATCAGGTCAAGCGTGACGAAACGATGAAGCTCTATCTTGAGCGCGTAAAGAAAGAATTAGGGAAAGAGAAGGTAAGTCCCATGGATATATCGCGGGTTCTTCTCAGGGATTTGGGTGACAAAAGTGATCCGAAAGTGTATCTGGAAGCAGTGAAGGTGCTCTTATCCGGCGTCCACCGGGTGTTTGGACCGATTTTGTTTCCCAGGCCGCCGGTCGCGAGTGCGGCAACATAAAAATAATTCAGGAAATCTTGCCCATTAAATAGGATTAGCCGCCTGAACTTACCGTTCGGCTTCACGTACTATTCGTACACGCCTTACGGAGCGTTCTTAGTCGGGCTTAAGAAACACTAATCCGATTGAAGCAATCAGAAAGTGTTTCTAAAGGAACATATATGGCAGAAGCAGGCTCACCCTCGATGGCAGAAGTACAACCTAAACCCGCAGGGGTGGTGGATAAGGTGAAAGGCGCACTACGCAAGATGTTTACAGTAGAGGGCCGCGCCGAAGTGATGGCGCAGAAACAGATTGATGAGATTCTCAAGCAGGTTCCTGAAGACAAGCGCGTGGAGGCCATGAAGATGCTCGAAGCCCGGCGTCCGGATCTTGTGGCAGGAAAGATGGAAGATGCCAAGGGCAGTCTGGTGCGCGATGCCGCGATTGGCGCGGCAGCCGTAGGTGTTGCAGCAACAGGATTAGGTGTCGCTTATGTGAAGAGAGATGCGATAATGGATGCTGCATTTTCTATGGGTGTACGCAAACCGAATATTTCAGCAACTGAAGATAATATATATGTGAAAAAATTGGTTGATTATCGGAAAGCAAAGTTTGTCGAATCTATCCGAAAAGCAACTGATCCTGTGAAGGGATTTATGGATGGGATGAGAAAATTTGTTAGAGTGTGGCCATTTAATACATTGGACTTAGGGGAGAAAGTCGTGGCAACCCCCCCCAGCATCTGGTAAACCCACTGTTGCTGGAGATTTAGGTATAAAAGTGAGTACATCTTCGAGCCCTGATATAAAAACAATTTAAAAGTTACTTCCAAAAATTTGTTTTTCAATTCATTGTTGTGGAGTTTGTGGAGAGGCATGTAGAGAAGAATGAAGTACTCGCCCCGACGGTTTGACCACTATACACCTCCCTTTGCTACGGAAATTATCAGAATCCAATACGGGAGTGTATGGGAATTTACGGGAGATTAAGGAGGATGAGGAGAAAGTAGGAGAAATTAGGTGGGATGAGGAGAGAATCCACTCTTTTTGACTCGGTGATTAATGTGATAATATAGAGATATGGTGGAACAGGCGATACTTCATGGAGAACCTCAGAAAATAACCCCGGAGGCGGCGGCAAAAGGAAAGCCGATAGAGTTTTCAACCAAGACGCTTAGCGCTTCGGCTGCCATCGGTAAAGAACTTGCTGATCAGAAGCCTGTTTCACAAGTAGAAGCAGATGCGTTGCTTCGAGATATCACTGCTGATCTTGAAAAAGATGGAATTCGTTTAAGTCCTGAAGAAAAGTCCAAGTGGGGCGACACGTTCTCCCGACAGCTTCGTTTACAGGAATCGGCTCTTCAGAAAAATGGTGAAGAAGTAGACACTGCGGGTGATTGCGTAGACCTTCGTGAGTACGCAGATGTATTCAACTCTATCTACAAAACATACCAATTAAAGGATATAGGTATGAAACTTGGAACGCTAGAAAGTGTCATGATGTCTGCTAAATTAGCAGGGATGTTGAATAAGATCGGTTTTATGTATATACCCAAACACATTGGGAAACATACAGCAATCGTTGATGCAGGTAAGGATATCATCCTCAAGGCGATAAAAGATAGCAGTCTTCCACAAGATAAAGTAATGAGTCTGGCTAAAATAGGAATACGATTGGGATGGCCCGTGCTTGTCCCTGCGCTCGTTTCGCTCTCCACAGCAATTGCTGATGGTATAGCGCGGAAACAATTTGTCAAAGAACAGAGCGTCCTGCGGGATCGGGTAAATAAGCGCATATCTGATTCGATTTTTATGCGTGATTTTGAGTTTGTCCATGATAAGCCTCCAGCAGAGATCATGAACATCGTAGATAAGGGGAAGGAAGCGACCCTTTCTCTTTTTTCTTCAACATATACGGATGTTTTGCCCCGTTTAACGGCAGTAGGAAGCGCTGTCGTACCGCAATTATATGAAAATCCTGCGCTGGGCCTCATCGGCGCTTTACGATTGCCGCTCTCCGTGAAAGCATCTGAATCGCATATAAGAGAAATTCTTGCGGAACGCCGGGTAGAATTGCAACGCAAAGATGCAGTGGATACCCGAATACTCACGTCTCTCGCAAGTGTAGAGATTGTCAAAACATCCGATAGCCTCCAAGAGGCGGTAGCAAATTTACATGAGAGTATGCATGAAAAGGATGCATTGCGGGAGAAAGGCGAGAGTAAGGGCGTGAGCAGGGCAAAAAAACAAGAGTATCTCGACATGTTTTTTGATTTGGGAATACCTGGGCTTGCGGCGGGATGGCGATTTGTGAGTGATATGGGATGGAGAAAAGAATGGGCAAAAAAGTTTGGAAAGAATGTTCCGAATGCCGCAACAGCGCAAGAGCAAACAAATGAAGCTGTGCTTGATGTGGCCAAACTGTTTGGATTGAGTGACGAGGAAGCGGCGGAAGCTCGAGAAATGCAACAACAATCAATGGATAAGTTGAAATTAGGTATGGCTGGGTTATCTGCATATACCTCATTTAATCAAGTGCAAGCGAGTCAGGCCGCGGTACGGGAGAATGTACAAGCGCTTACTAATTTGTATTCAGACCGCATCCAACCTGCCATCCAAGACATCAAACGCATGGAGGAATTGCTGGGGCCATATGACCAGGTGGATACGCCGGAAGGACCGAAGGAAAAGGCGCGGATGGCGGTTGATGGGCTGAATAATTTTGATATCAGTGTTCAAAACCTTTCCTTTAAAGACATCCTCCATGACGTATCGCTTGATATCCCGCAGGGGTCTTTCGTCACCATCAAAGGCCCGTCGGGGATCGGCAAAACGACGTTTTTCCGGCATCTCATGGGGCTTTACGGCGCAAAGGAAGGCGCAGTGCAGTATGGAGGGGTGGACCTGCAAAACGTCAAAAAGTTTGGTGAGCAGTCCATCTACAGCAAGATAGCCTACGCCAACCAAAACCCGCAGTTTTTTGAGAACATGACGCTCCGGGAGAATCTTTTCCTGTGGACCAAGAAACCCACGACGGATATCGAGATCCGGCAGACACTGCATGATCTGCGCCTGGACGGCCTTATCGACCGGTTGGATTCTAAGGTGAAACACTATTCAGGAGGGGAGCTGCGGCGGATCGGCATTGCCCGTGCGCTTCTGAAGGACCCAAGAGTCCTCTTCCTTGACGAGCCGACGGCAAATCTCGACCAGGAGTCGGCCAAGCAGGTTCTCGAAATCATCAAGGGTCTGCGGGTGAAACGCAAAGATATGACGGTCGTCGCCGTGACGCACGACCCGAACTTTGAGGCGATTGCGGAGAGAATTGTAGACTTTAAGGAAATAAACCGGAAGCCGGTGGAGCAGGTGCTGGTGGGGGAGGCGGATTACAATACTACCAATAAACAAATACTACCAATTTCAAATACTACCAATAAAAATTAAGAGATATTAAGAGGAAAAAGGAGAAAGCAGGAGAAGGTAAGAGAGAAAAAAGAAGAGGTACGGGGGGAGAATGGATTGACCAGCATACAAGGGAGGGAGTACCATGGAGACATGAACACGACTATTGTGCTTCCCCAGTATGATGCAGTATGCGACGCGTTTCGGCAGTATGGCGTGTCGTATGCTGCGCTGTTTGGCTCGCGGGCATTTGGAGATAACAGACCGGAGAGCGATTATGATATCGTGGTGGAATTTTTACCGGAATCAAAAACGACGTTATTAGGAATGATTGAACTTAAATTGCGCTTGAAGGATTTGCTTGGAGCAGACGTGGATCTTGTGACCAAAAGAAGTATTTCTCCCTATCTGCGTGATAGTATTTTGTCTTCAATTATGCCTCTGTATGGAAAGGAAAATTGATCAGCCCTACTTTTTTCATATTCGCGATGCGATAGCGCTTATTGTTGCATGGTCGGATGGCAAGTTGTTTGAGGATTTTGAAAAGGATGAACAATTGCAAAGTGCGATTATCCGCCAGCTTGAAATTATCGGTGAAGCTGCTCGTAATGTGAGCGATGAGCGTAAGCTGGCAACGCCGGAGATTCCCTGGAGGCCGATAACGGACGCGCGTAATACGCTCATTCACGGCTACTTTACCGTTGACGAAAAGAAAGTATGGGATATGGTGCAGATCGATATACCGGTACTCCAAAAACAAATTGTTGCGCTTCTTGAGGAAGTGGAAAAAGAGAATCGATGAGTATTGAATATTTGTGTGTGTGATACAGTCATTATATGAGTGAAAATAGACCGAGTGATCCACGGTGAGAGTTAACAAAGTAACAAATTGACAAAGTGACAACGGGAACACTATGAATGAAATATCTACCAGAGATATACAGTTGATCGGAACATCAGATGCAACGAAGCCGATGAGCGAAGCGCTGCCGAAGGATGAGTTGGTATTAAATCCTGAACAAAAAGCGGTGGTCGAGGTGATGCAGGGCGCTGGCAAGAACCTCGAAGCGGCGGAACTTGGCGCGCGGGAGAAGGCGGCAGGAGGACTGAAGGAGCTTCATGGAAAAGAACTCGTGGATGCCGGAGTAAATATGATGGGTCGTGGCGTTTGGGAGACGGTGAAATCGCAAGCAAAATGGGCGATCGGAGGAGGACTCGTGGGGGCAATAGTAGGAGGGATTGGGGGAGGTGTCGCTGGCCCATCAGTAATGAAAAATGAAGAGATAAAAGATTTTGTTACGTTTGTACTTGATAAGAAAGGAATACCATTTGTCCCTGATATCAATAAACGTGATTTTAAAGACCGAAAGTATATGGGTAAAGCTGGAGCTGCGATAGGAGCGTATTTAGGGGGAACATCTGGTTTACGATCTGGTACAAGCTTTGCGACGCTTGAGTATAATTGGGAAATAGCTGATAAAAATAATTTACCGAAAACGGGATGGATTGACTTCGTCATAAGTCAAGCTGGATTAGGAGGAGTGGTATTACTTGGAAAAAATAGAAAACTAGGTAATCTCGGAAGTGTTGGGTTTTTTGTGATGACTGAACTATTAAACCCTATCACCGTCGGGGGAATGAGAAATGTGGCCACAGGGTTGTGGCAGATGAGGAAAGGATGAATCAATACTACCAATTTCAAATACTACTCCCGCGAAGCGGGATCCACGATGCTGTAATCCGATAATGATCGGGGGTCAGCATCGGGATAATACAACAAAGTGACAAAGTAACGGGATAGTACGGGAAGATATGGGAAAATAGGAGGAATTAGGAGGAAATAGGGGAAATTAGGAGGAGTTAGGAGAGAATGAATATGCAGGATTTAAAAGAGAAAATAAAAAATACCACACTCCTCAGTGATGAGGATAAGATTGCCATATTAGTTGAGGTCGATGGGTATTCGGAGGCTGATATAAAGGCGCTCGGGAAAATCATTGACGAATTTGATGCAACACACGCCAGGGCAGTTGCTGAGTATAAAAAGGCCGTGTATGAGACGCTTGATGGAATTGTTGCCAAGCAAAAGCCGGAGGATGCGGTGCAGATGCAGGCGGCGACTGATCAGATAAAAACCGGTGTGGATATGCTCCTGCAAGCATGAGGGTAACTTACGGGAGTGTACGGGAAGATTACCTGCCTCCGCTAGAAGCTACGGCGGGCAAGCGGGAGGATAAGAGGGATTAGGAGGAAATAGGAGGATGTAGGAGGATTTAAGAGACGATGAGACGATGAGATAGGAAGACGATAAGACCCGCCGACGCCCCCCCACTTCGCTAAAGCTACGCGGGGCAAGAAGGCTATGGCCGTGCGTCGCCAGAGGCTATGCCGGCGGCACGCGGGGCGAAGGGGGAGAATATGGTAAACTCATACTAACGTATGAGCGAACAAGTTAGTCAAACTCCTGATGTAGTACCGCTACCACAATCCCCGGACGTGTCCCAAAAATCCCAGGAAGCGGTGCCAACGCCCGAGATATCGCAAGAATCACTGGAAGCGTCCAAAGCCGTCGCAGAGGCGATGATGGCGGGGAAAGCGATAGATGCCGGTCAGTCCAATACCCTTCTGGATTCTGTGGCCCGCGATTTAGCAACGCAGGGCATTACATTCACTCCGAAAGAAGAAAAAGGATGGCGAAAGACGGCAAAGAATTTCTTTGGTCAAACGTCCCGTGCCGTGCGCGAGCCCGGAGGGATTGACGCCAAAACCCAAAATGGTTTCTCGGAATTTCTCCAATGGCTCCCCGAGTACCGGTCGGTCGTTAAGGACGTATCAGACAAGTATGGTTTTTCGACCAACGCCGGGCCGAAATTACGCGTCTGGCAGGGTGCGCTTATCGCGACAGCCGCCATCAACGGTATCGGGCCGCAGTATGTGGCGTGGCATTGGGTGAATAGATTAGCAAATAAAGACTTTCAAAAATCCAGGCAGGAGGACATGCAACGATCGATTCCGCAGTTTGATCCTTCAGGAATACCCTTGGCGGACACTGAAGTGAATATGAGTAAAGCTTCATTCCGACAGGCCGCGCGCGAGGCACGTGTGCGAGGTGATGACCCAGGAAAGATAGATAAACTTAAAGGTCCTTATGCAGAAGTTCTCCTCCTTGATAAACTTCCACTTCTGTTTTCCCTTGCTGCCATTCCCTTGGGGCAGCTGCAGGGGAAAGCGCATGAGAAGTTCCGGGAGGGATTGGGAGAGGTGAACCGGGCGATCAACAAGCGGGTCTCCGACTCGATCCTCATGCGGGATTTTGAGTTTCTCCACGACGCGTCAGCCGGAGAGCTCATCAATAAGATCGAACGAGGGCGCTGGGCCGTGACGACGCTTATCGCGCATCATCACATCGACATCGTGCCGCGGCTGATCGCGACTGGGGCATCCGTTGCCTCGCAATTTGCACGGATGGATGTGGTGGGTGGCGCTTTAAGCTTGCTACGCGTTCCGTTTATTTTGAGCGCTGCTAAAGAGCACATCGATGAGTCGATCAAATGGGGGAAGGAAGAAGGGAAAAAGCGGGCAGCCATCGAGTCGACCATCGTGGGGATCCTCGGATCTGCCGAAGTCGTCAAAACCGATGACGTGGAGACAGCGGCAAAGGAACTCCGGGATGCATTTGACGCTCGCGATGACGTCTTGCGGGGCAAAGAACGGGCCCTTACCCAGAGCGAAAAGGGACATGTGCGGGTCACGCGGGCGTTTGATTACGGGACGCCGGTGGCAAGTGCTCTCTGGCGGCTCATACAAAATGGGGGATCCGAACATCCTGTTGGGCCGGAACGGCAAGGAATGGTTGATAAAATAAAACATTGGCCTGTGGATACGGTTGGTGATGCAAAACAATCCTTGAATAATATTGCACGAGTGCCAAAGAGGCTTGGCAATATAAAAACGATGGGACTTCCTGACTACATCATCAAAGGCAGTGAGATACTGGAAAGTGCGCTGTCATCTTCGCGCAATCAGGAAATACTCAAGGGAAATATCGCCTCGCTCGTGGGGCTTTATACCGGGACCCTGAGAACCGCGGTAACGGAAGCGAAAAAATTTGAAGAATTGCAATTTTGATTGATAAAATTCTGGATTGAAGATGTACCCTGGAGTTTGTACAATA
>CAZLDC010000033.1:0-368 GCA_964558385.1 uncultured Gammaproteobacteria bacterium | reverse complement strand
ATTTCAGGATGAAAAAACTGAAAATTATTCCAAAAAGTTCGAAGAATTTTTAGGATCCCAGGACGCCCTTGATCGACCGGACGGCCCCAAGGAAGCGGGACGGATTGAGGTCGGGAGTCTGCAAAATCTGGATATATCAGTCAAGAATGTGTCATACAAAAATATCCTTCATGATGTATCGCTGGAGATTCCACAGGGGTCATTTCTTACGATTAAAGGCGAGAAGGGGAGCGGAAAAACGACGCTTCTGCGGCACATGATGGGGCTCTATGGGAAAGAAACCGGTGCGGTGAGCTATGGAGGAGTGGCCGTAGACGGGATCAAGCAGTATGGTGACGAAGCGTTCCAGCGGGTGATCCTTGAGATAG
>CAZLDC010000032.1:7346-8920 GCA_964558385.1 uncultured Gammaproteobacteria bacterium | reverse complement strand
CTTTGGAAAAAGGCATCCGGGAAATAGAAAAGGTAGAAAAACTTGACGGAAAACAGGCGTTTGTACTTTATGAAACATATGGGTTTCCTTGGGAGATGACGGTCGAGATTGCTTCTCAGAGGAGCCAAACAATTGATCGCAAACAGTTTGAAGAGGAATTTGAGAAGCATAAAGCACTTTCCCGTACAGCGGCAAAAGGCATGTTTCAGGGGGGACTTGCGGATAAAAGTGAGCAGACGGTTAAGCTGCATACCGCCCATCACCTGCTGTTGGCGGCACTACAAAAGATCGTCGATCCGACGATCAAGCAGCGCGGTAGTAATATTACGGCCGAGCGTTTACGGATGGACGTTAATTATCCAAATAAATTGACGCCGGAAATACTTGCGGATGTCGAACAATTAGTCAATGAAAAAATTCAGGAGAATGTACCGGTGGTGCGCCGGGAAATGCCGCGGGAGGAAGCGGAGCGGATAGGAGCTCAGATGGAGTTTGGTCACAAGTATCCGGACCGGGTGAGCGTGTATATCGTGGGACCGGAAAAGAACTTTTTTTCCGCGGAATTTTGCGGCGGTCCGCATGTGACTTCCACGGGGCAATTAGGAAAATTCAACATTATCAAAGAAGAATCAGCCGGGTCAGGAATACGACGGATATATGCGACGATTGATTAATTTCTTTACACGCGCGTACGGGCAGTCTATTATGGATAGTGATGAAGTTGCCCGATTTTTTTAACCAGCTCACTAAAAAGACCCCCACTGTAGAGGAAGTCTATTTGTCCCTTGTGTTGGAAGCGCGCGCAGTGGAAGCGGCTGTCTGGACTCTGCCACGCTCCAAGCCCGTGCATGTAGGAGAGAAGGTGGTTGAGGCCGTTGCGTCTGACTCGTGGGAGGAGCGGCTCGTCAGCTGCGACCGGGCGATAGCGCGGCTGTCAGATGCATCGGGGCGGGACGACTTTGAAAAAGTTGTGTTGGGTTTGCCTCTTTCCATGCTCACCGGGCAGGATGATATTGAGCATGCCAGCCGCTCAGCGATCAAGAAGTTTACCGAAGAGTTGGAACTAACTCCTATAGGATTTGTGCCGATCCATCAGGCGATCATCCACGCGATTCGCCAGGAAGAAGGCGTGCCACCAAGCGCCATTCTCGTGGAAATCGGTCCCAAAGAATCCATGATGATCCTCTATAAAGTTGGCGCGGAGGCAGGCAGGGTAAGTATCCCAAGCGATGATCTCGTGCCGGGACTGGAGCGGGCGCTTAAGAGTTTTAAGGAGCTGGAAGTGCTTCCGTCGAGGATCCTTTTGTACGGAGCGGGCAAGCCGGAGCTCGAGGGATATGCGCGCGATCTTCTCAAACACCCGTGGCCGACGCGAGCGAATTTTCTCCATTACCCTAAAATTGAGGTACTACCAACCCTTATGCTCGCAGGCGCGGTGTCTCTGGCTGGTGCAAGCGAACTGGGAGGAGCAGCGGCTGCTGCGCTTCCTCGAGGAAGACGCCGAGGTCCGCGACACGATCGTGTGGCCCAATACCCGCATCGGCGAAGGCGCCGTCGTCGCCGGGCCGATCATC
>CAZLDC010000032.1:0-7336 GCA_964558385.1 uncultured Gammaproteobacteria bacterium | reverse complement strand
GGCTGCTGCCCAGGTGTCATCGATGACGAATGAATCGAACAATGAAAACGAGAGGGCAACTAAAAAGATAGAGGAGGAAGAATCGGATCAGGAACTGGATTCCCGCCTCCGCGGGAATGACAAGGTGGGTAATGAGAATGACAGTGGAGGTGTTGAACAGGGCGATCAGGATGACGAGGAAGAAGTCCTCATTGATGAAGGGCAGCCTGACGCAGGGCCACAGGACGAAAGCCCCGGCGAAGCAGCTTCCGAGCCCGAACAGGAAATCGTGGGTGAGGATACCGATGAAGCCCGTCCACAGGTAGAGTCAGATGATGGCCGCATGGGAGAAGAAGATCACAATGTGGTGGAAGTGACCCCAGAGTCGCTCGGATTCAGACATGACGTGGATATCCTCGAAAAACCACAGCAACAGGTAGACGTTTCTGACGATGTGCCAGAGAGAAAAGGGACAGGATTAGCGTTATTTGCTCAGAATAAAGCGTGGTTTTTCCGTCTGGCCTCAGGGTTGTCACTTCCCCGGGGTATCCTATCAAAAACCGGAATTATTGCCGTGTTTATCGTGGCAGCCGTTGTTTTTGGTGCGGGATGGCTCATCTATTGGGTGCTGCCGAAAGCGACAGTTGTGGTGTATCAGATACCGGCAGTTGTTTCCCGGACCGGGACTGTGACGGTCAACCCTACCGCTACGGTGGTTGATGCGTCCAATGGTATCGTCCCGGGAAGAAAGCAGGAAAAGTCCGTCACCGGAGACAAGACCATTGCCGTGACCGGACAAAAAGATGTGGGAGACCCGGCGCGCGGAACGGTGACGGTGTACAACAAAACACTTGGGCAAAAGCAGCTGAAAAAAGGCACGGTCCTTTCCTCCGGCATACTGTCATTTACGCTGGACACGGATATTGCCGTAGCATCAGCGAGCGAAAGCTTAGCAAGCGGTTCCGTGACATATGGCAAAGCAAGCGCCCCGATTACCGCGCTCAAGCTTGGGACGGCGAGTAATTTGCCGGCAAACACGGAATTTAGTATCAAAGATACGTCGGCAAGTGTCATGGTTGCCCGAAACGACGCTGCACTTACCGGCGGGACGAGCAAGGTGGTGACGGTGGTTTCCCGCGCGGATCAGACTGCACTCATTGAGGTACTGACGAAAGAGCTTATCGAAAAAGCAAAATCAGAACTTATGGGAAGCGTTTCGGGAAGCGAACGGCTTATCGACGAGACGATCAAGACGACCGTGACCAACAAAAAATTTGACGCGGAACTGGATCAGGAGACCCGTGAGCTGCACGGGACCATCACGGTCGCTATGGGCGGCATATCGTATCGGGATGAGGATATCGCGGCACTATTTGCTGATCAGCTGGCAGGTAGTGTCCCGGAGGGATATGCGCTGACCAAGACCGGAGCACGCATACAGGCATCACAGGCAAAGGTGCAAAAAGACGGGAGCATTGGGCTCACGATACAGTACGACGGGCAGGCACTTCCGGTATTTGACCCGGCCGGGATCCGAAAAAGTTTAGCAGGGAAAACACCGTCCCAGGCCGAAAGCATCCTCAAAGCGGTCAAGGGTGCGGGCGGATTTGAAGTGAAACAGATCACGGGATCTGTATGGGGATCATCACTTCCGAAAAATGCACAGAATATAACGATCACCGTCGCGGTACTCGAGTAGCGTATGTCCATTCACCGATATGTCAAAGCACAGCCCAGCACTCGTCCACTGGTAGAAGAAAGAGCCGGTGCTCTCACGATGGAAGTACGTGATGAAGACGTGATAGATCCATCTGCCGGACGCAGGATGACCGGACAAACATATCGGCGGACTGCCCTCTCCTACCTGTTTATCCTTGCGGGGCTATCGATTCTCTCGTGGGCGCTGTGGCCGATCGTGTCTTTTATGGTATTTAGCGCGCCGCAGTTTAGCGGAGTGATTTCACCGGTTACAGATGGGTCGGTCGCCCTGCGACCTCCGGGTGTGCTGTCGCCGGTCGTGAGCGCGGCCTCAGACGTAGGGAAGGAGCAACAAGGCCCGGATTATACCAACGCAAACGTCTGGTTTCCCACGAGTCCCCAAAAAAGAATTGTGTCCCGGGTCACGGCCTATACGCTGTCTATTCCGAAGCTTCGCATCAGTGATGCGCTCGTGACGATATCCGGTGATGACCTGAATAAAAGCCTTATTCACTATGGGGGGACGGGGCTGCCGGGCGAGTATGGGACCGCCGTCATCTTTGGTCACTCGGTACTGCCGCAGTTTTACAATCCAACGAATTACAAATCGATTTTTTCCACGCTTCCGACACTCAAAATTGGTGATGAAGTTTTTGTCCGTTTTGATGGAGTCGAGTACCGGTATGTGGTTTTTGAGATGATCGTCACGGAAGCCAATGATTTGACGCCTCTTGCTCAGCGGTTTGACGACAGTTATGTGACACTCATCACCTGTGTGCCGCCGGGAACGTATTGGAAGAGACTAAATGTCCGGGCAAGGTTAGGAAAAATATAGGGAAATTCGAGAGTCGTTTTATAGAAATTTGAAATTCGTTATCGAAAAGCGAAACTGGAAATCCGGAGTGCACCGTTCTCTTTTCAATTATCGAATTTCTCTAACGATTTTCCAATTTCGATAGAACGATTTTTCATTTTCATTTCTTATGAATACTTCAAAACAACTGGCCATAGATGCCATCAAAAAGAAACTCACGGGCAAGACGCTCTCGTATCACGAAATTTTTTCGATCATGGACGAGATTGCCAACCAGCGTTTGGGTCCGGTGTTGACCACGTATTTCGCCGCGGCAGGATTTAAAGAAGGATTTAATGACGATGAACTCTATTTTCTGGCAAAAGCTATGGTCGATACAGGCCCCAAGCTTCATTTTGACGGCATTGTCGCGGACAAACACTCGACCGGCGGTGTCGCCGGGACGAGGACAACGATGATCCTCGTGCCGATCATCGCCGCTGCCGGTTTTCAGATACCCAAAACATCCTCGCGCGCGATTACCTCGCCTGCGGGTACCGCCGATACGATGGAGGTCGTGGCACCCGTCACGTTTAGCCCGAAGCAGATCGAGGGGCTGGTGGCAAAAGTAGGCGGATGTATCGTCTGGGGGGGACACCTGGGGCTTGCGCCTGCCGATGACGTGATCATCCAGATCGAGCAGCCACTCGCGTTTGAATCCTTTGATAAAATTATTGTTTCCATCATGGCCAAAAAAGTGGCTTCAGCCTCGACGCATGTTGTGTTTGATATTCCCGTCGGACCGACCATGAAGATACAGCATTTTAAGGATGCAGAGGTCATCGCGAGGAAATTTACGTTTCTTGCGGCGCGGTTTGGCATGAAGGTCGTCATCGATATCAACGAGGCACTTGAAAATGCAGGACGGGGGATCGGGCCGGTATTGGAAGCGCGTGACGTGTTTGCGGTGCTTTCGCAAAGTCCGGACCGGCCGCTTGCGCTTGAAGCCAAAGCCCTGCGCCTTGCGGGAAAGCTCCTCTCCCTTTGTTTTGCCGATACGAAAGCAATGGCAGGGATGGATGGAGAAGCAAGAGCACGGGAACTGCTCGTATCGGGCAAAGCAATGGCAAAAATGCGCAAGATCATCAAAGCCCAGGGAGGAAATCCGGATATCGATATGTCCCACATGACGCCGGGCAAGTTCCGCGCAGAAATAAAAAGTGCGAGAGCCGGTCGGGTAAGCCGGATAAACAATCAGGAGATCACGGTGGTGTGCCGCATATTGGGCTGTCCGACGGATAAGCGGGCGGGCATGTACCTCGACCGCAAGCTCGAAGAGACCGTGGACAAAGGTGATATACTATGTACGCTGTATGCTTCGGATAAATGGAGACTCGCCGAGGCAGTGGAGACCATCAAAAACGTCCCGGTGTATACCGTTGAATAAGCAAATCTACCAATGGCAAATATACAAATGAATGAGTAAATGATTGAAATGATTAAATCATTCAAAATTATTTATTTGCAGATTTGCAGATTTGCAGATTTGTATATTTGTAGATTTGCAGATTGATATGTTTAAAAATATCATCTCACCCGTTCAGGCGTGGCTTCTGTCGCAGGGGAAATGCGTAGGGTGCGGGAGAGAGCTTGAAAAAAAATCCGGAAACGGACTCGTCCGGGTGACGTGTCACTGCGGCCGCGTCTATATGTATGAGGGAGTAGCGGGAAAGTTCCGGCGCGCGACTCTCGACGAGGTAAAATGACCGGAGTCATGCATAACCTATGACTTCAAAAACAAATCCGGCGACTATGCGGATGATGCTTTTTTTCTTTGTTATAGCCCTCTTCACCGGTGGCGGGTGGCTCTGGTGGTCTGATGCCGTGGGACCCTCGGACCGAAATAATACGACGCCTCAAATTTTTGTCGTCAGGCGCGGCGAGGGAGTCAAAAGTATTGCCGCGAGGCTTGCCACAGACGGGTTGATCCGAAGTCCGACAGGATTTTATCTGTTGGTCAAATTTATGGGGATCGAGCGGGATTTGCAGGCCGGGGATTACCGCCTGAATCCCACAATGGACGCAGGGACGCTCGCGCGGGAACTTACCCATGGAACGCTTGATGTATGGGTGACGACCCTTGAAGGGTGGCGGGTCGAGGAAGTAGCCGCCAAACTCACGAAGGAGTTGGATATTCCCGAAAGCGAGTTTGTGAAAGTAGCCCGCGAAGGCTATATGTTTCCGGATACCTATCTATTTCCAAAGGACGCGACGGTAGGGGCTGTTGCCCGGCTGTTTTATACGACCTTTGACGCAAAAGTCGATGAGAAGATGCGCTCTGACGCCAAAAAAACCGGACTCACGTTTGACGAAGTATTGACGCTTGCCTCTATCGTTGAGCGGGAAGGACGGACGGAAGAGGACCGTCCGATGATAGCTGGGATACTGCTTAATCGTCTCAGAGCTGATTGGCCGTTGCAGGCTGATGCGACCCTTCAATATGCGCTTGGCTATCAGGTACGGGAGAAGACGTGGTGGAAAAAGTCACTCACCGATGAGGATAAAAAGATCGAGTCTGCCTACAATACCTATCTGCATAGGGGGTTACCTCCGCGCCCGATTTCCAATCCCGGGCTATCATCCATCCGGGCCGTCATCTATCCGAAAGAAACAGCATATTGGTATTATCTTCATGATCCTGACGGGGGCATCCATTATGGCCGTACCCTCGAGGAGCACAATAGCAATATCGCCAAATACCTGCGGTAATCCTACCGGATACAGAAAAAGCTTCCGACCGCGGTGAGTTCCCCCAGAGACAGATCCGGCCGGATAAAGGCAGATGCCGAACCGCCGTCGAGATTGATCGCGTCCCTCAGATCTAGATGCGCGCGCGCGACGAGTGTTGCGAGTATGGTGGGCACGTCGGCAAGTTTTGGACCACTCCAGACATTCTCCGGTTCGTATATGGACAGAAACATCACTACCCCCTTTTGCGAAACTGCGGCAACAGAGCGACGGGCAAATTCATCCTCGCGGATGGCGAGTCTGAGGGGGGTACTGTTTTGGATGAGGATCGGACCGGTTTGCAGGGCGATACGCGAGTGTTCTTGAGGCACAGAAAAAATAGCGGCCGCTTGATTTTGTGTGCCTATGACAAAATAGCCATTAAAGAGTGCATTAGGGATAGCGTTGCGAATGGTTTTTTTGTCTGTGATGAATAGCCCAGTGGGTTGATAATCCTTGGTATAAAATCCGCCGTTTACCACCTGCTGACATTCGCGCCCGTCGATGAGAGACCGGGCGGTGCGTTTTTGGGTAAAGTTGGGGATGAGGGATATGGCGGACGGATCGGAGATGGTTATCCATGCAACGCGGAAGGTCCGTTCATTGACCTCTATATCCATGGTGTCCCGTGGGGGAGCGGGAGATGGGGTCAGGGTCGGGGACAGCGACGGATTGGATATCGTTGACACGACCGGAGGGATTCTCGTGAATATCACCACCCCGATCAGCACGCTTACCACTATGAGACTGACGAGATATCTCCCCATACGGTCCATTCTATCTTATTTATTTGATTTTGGCGTACCGGGGGAATTTTTTGCAGGAAGCGTTTGTTGCATGCCCATCGCATCGGACCGTTTTACCTCTGACTGCATGCTTCTGTTCATAGGATAGATGATAGGACCTCCGGCATTGCCGTAGAGGAGGACGAGCGTAATCATCATAAATACCGCCTGGATGATGAGAAACAGCACCGTGAGTCCAAACGCTCCCAGTCCCCACCCAAGTCCGCGGCGGATTCCCATGAGGACCGCAGGGCCTATGAGGAATAATCCATATATACCTACAGAGATGACCGTTGTAAGAATGAGCACTACTCCCATCATGGTGTAGGGCACGATATTCTGGATGGAATTGCGAAGGAAAAATAACCCTGCAGTGTAGGCTGTGATCATAGAGGCCGCGATAAAACTGCCTGCTATGAGAAGCACCGTATCCAAGGGCGAACGGATAGGATCTTTCGTTTCACGATTTAACAGTGACCGGAAAGCCAAGCGACCGAGAAAAATAAGCAGTGCAATACCTGCGATAAACAGAAGGATCCCGATGAATATGCCTTTTGCATACAGTTTAAGGAGGGAATCCGCGTACTTGCCCGTGACCGTATAGGACTCCAGAGGCTCGAGGTGCGAGGCGGTTTTGGTAATCATCCCGTAGCCGATCTGGCCGGAGAGTTGGTCAAGTTGCGGCATGGCAACTGCTGCTTTTTCTGCCTGTGCGGCCATGGATACGGCTTCGGTATCGGAGAAGCGGTAATTGATGGTGCCGGTCGTACCGGCGAGATGCAAATCCGTATCAACACTGATGCCGATCGTCAGTGTGTTGATGGCGGCATCTTCAACCTTGAGCGTTTCGAACGTGTAGTTGTATGCCCCGAATATATTTTTCTTGGTGTAACCGCTTGCTGAGAACACGATGATGATGCTTCCGGATTTATTGGGCTTTATGCTCTGGGGGAGGGTAACCGTGAGTGTGTCGCCCGCGAATGCGGTCGTTGCTTTTTGATACTTCGCCTGGCCCCATGGACGGAAATAATTAGGCTCCTGATACTCGAGGCAGTCCGGCTGCCGACCGGAGGTATCGCCGGGGGTATACGGCCCGTAGCGGATGCATTCGGGTTCTCGCAAAATTTGAAATGCGCTGGTGCGGCGTGGTGCGACGCGTGGCAACCGCAACGTCAGCGTATTCATCGGTGACTCTTTTTCATTGAGGAAGGCTACCCGCATAGAAACGATGGCTTCCCCGTTGCCCCGAAACAGGACGGAATAGGCATGTTCCTGCCCGAGGATCGGATTGGTA
>CAZLDC010000031.1:2686-9368 GCA_964558385.1 uncultured Gammaproteobacteria bacterium | reverse complement strand
TAAGCTAGTTGATTGACCAAGGAGCGCGACAACGCGGGCCACATCCGTTACCTCAGACCACCCTACGATGATACGATATTGATCCCCTGACCGGGACGTCTGCACGACCGGCTCGCTCACCCCGAAAAAATTCACTCTGCGGTCGATGACTTGCCGGGATGATTCCAGTGCATTATCCCGCTCTCCCGCAGGGATACCGGTCATATCTGCATTCAGAGCAATATGAGTGCCTCCAGAAAGATCCAACCCCAAATGAGTTTTGAATGCTTTGTGAATCCGTATGCTGCCCAGATTGATATTTATCTCCACTGGATTCACGGTGACATCAATTTTCTGACCAAAGAGCGTTTGTTGAATCCGGTAATGTTCCGGCAAATCAATCGCGGCAAGAACAAAAGTAAATAATATGATCAGAATAAATACGCGACGAGGATTATTAAACATACGAATAATACAAAAGCTAAGCTTTCAAAGAGCAAAGCTTAGCTTTGAACATAATGATCATTGTAGGGTCTTCGACTACAGTCCGTCAACGAGTTCTTCCTCATCTCCCACGACCATGACCCTGGAGCCGGTAAGAATGCCGATGACAAACGGATCGCGACGGCGTTTACGGAACAGAAACTCTTCCTCGGTCATCACGGTATAGTTGAGCTCCCGCCCTCGCTTGACCTCTTCAGCTTTCACGATTTGGGAAAGCTCCGGCAGCACAACAGTGCCCACCACCAATAGATCCACGTCCGTCGCTCCCCGTTTGGAGAGACCCCGCAAAAATCTGCCCGAAAGCATCGCAAATTTTATTTTGCCGAGCTTCGGCCGGTGTTTGATGATGTCCCACCCGAGCCCATGCGTTTTCCCGATAAGCTCAAGAAGTTCAAAATAGAGCGGGTAGTCATTCCGAAATAGGTAAAAAAGCCGGTTTGCGCGTGCTTCTTTTGAGACCATGCCGGCTTTTTCCATGTGCGCGAGTTCCCGCCGGACAGCGTTGATCTCTTCATCGACTTTGCGCACAATGTCCCGCACGTGAAATATCGTCCCCGGATGGGACAAAAATAATGACAACATTTTCACCCGGACTCTGGAGATAATAAGATCTTCAAGTATCATACGCAATCCTTTCGGGGCAGAAGCTAATCCAGAAGACTGATATTCGAAATTCGCTATTCGAAATAAGAAATTCGTAATCGAAATTCATTTTTCGATATTCGATAACGAATGTCCGTTTTCGTTACGTCGTATTTCTTATTTCGCCCTACCGTTTAATCGGTGTTCCAATGGGCAGCATTTCTATCCAAACTTGACCGCGATTGAGTGACACTTCTTTGCCCGCTGCATCATAAAATTTCATCCGTGCCGTCCGCGTAGGCTTTTTCCACGTAATAGGTGTTTCTGTACCGTCCTGCCATAGGTAACCTGTCCCTGACCCAACGTTTTCATACAAGAGATGCGCATGCTCGTCTACCGGTCCGGTTTCTTTGGCAAAGATCACGACGACTGCCTTGGCTGTCAGCTGCTGTTTGGTCTCAAGATCCGTGTGAGGAACCCCTCCATTGAAGCGCTTATAGGTATTTGACGGGGCGTCCCAATCCCACCGCACACCATATTCTTTTTCGTACCCTTTCCAGGCGACAAAACTTGCAGAAAAAGAGGCTCCCTGTCCCCCAGCCGGCGAATCATCTTTAAATTTCCACGATTCAAATGTTTTATCCCACGAAACCCCTTTTGCGTCGACATTGGTCCACCCGCGCTGGGCGGCAAGGGTATATAACTTATCCGTAAAACACACCATGGTGTGTTCCGTCGCTACCGGATGATCCAGCCGGTCATAATTTCTGTAGCAGGTCGGAAAGGAGATGCCAAACTGGTCCATATCCTTCACTTTCCAATT
Organism: uncultured Gammaproteobacteria bacterium; assembly: GCA_964558385.1. Lineage (GTDB taxonomy): Bacteria > Patescibacteriota > Microgenomatia > UBA10105 > UBA927 > CAZLDC01. Next base: position 7,480 of record CAZLDC010000031.1, on the reverse strand, counting down.
TTCGATCTGGCAAAGAGCCTTAGCCCGGTCATCTACCGTAGGATCATTGCAACGTCCGGCTCCGCCGACGTGGTTATACAGTGCATCATACTCAAGCACCCACGGGAGAAAATAGATCCGCGCACTCCGGACCGGAGCCAGAGCTATCGGGGAAGCAGCTGCACCGCAATAAAACACCCCCATAAAACGCGAGATGCCTCCTTCCGCGATGCCCTCATAGACGACATCCGCCGATGAAAGTCCGGATTGCGGCCGCGATTCCGCATGATTTTCGATCATGACCGCAAGCGGTCGTCGCTTCTCCCATGCTTCTTTCTCGGGTTTGGTAAAATACGCGCCATTTATGGGACAAACTTCTGTCTTGGGAAGACTCGGATCCACGGCAAAATGATCCTGGGGTCCTTTCTGATCCTTTTTGTCCTGCGCTGCCTGGCCCGAGCGAGCCCCGAGCCATGTAAATGCACCGAACGAAATGCCCGTCGCGATAAGATACAGCGCAAGTCCTACGATACTCATGATCATGTACTGTTGCTTTTTCATAAAGCGCGAAGTGAACTTCGCTATTACAAAACATTACGAAATCCCTTGATTTGCGATTGCCTGCTTTATCGCAGAAAGTTCTTCTTTGGACAATTCAATGTCTTTTCCTGAACCGTTGACAATCTGTTTGACATACCAACGGTTACCCATCCTCCCGTAGAGCGATGTCATGACGATACCATTGTGATTTGCGTCAAGAATCGCCATCGTAAAGCTTTGTGCGCCTCCCGTATCAGAGAACGGATTAAACCGGACAACACCAATCCTTTGGATATGCCCCGCCCCTTCCATCTGAAGTCGCGCACTCTCCCGCTCCAGATTCTCCACGCGTTTTTTGGTCGCCTGAACCTCTCCTAAGATACTGTCAATTGCCTGACTCAAGGTCGTTGCATGCGTCCCGCGAATCAGACGATTGTAATGCGTTTGGAGCTTCCAGACAATATATGTCAAAACGCAAAATCCAAGAATTAAAAGAGCTAATAACCCGGTAATCATTTGTTCGTTCAATTCGCCTCCGTACAGATCATCTTACGATTACCGGAGAAGAATTGTCAATCATGAAATGGCACAAGTTGACAAACGCATATTGAGCGTGTTACGCTCGTGCACACCTGAGGCTACACCAGCTTCAAAAAATTTTCACTACCTGGTATGCCAAAAAAAACCAAGAGGGAAAAAATAATTGCCCAATACCGGAGAAAGCTCTCCACGGAATTTACCCCGTCCTCAATACCCCATCACGTCGCCGCGCCGGTAGAGCCGATGGATCAGTCGATCCGCAGAGATTTGTTTAAAACACTTGTGCTGGCTGCAGTGGCAATAGCGGGAGAAGTGGTGTTGTCGAGAATGATGAGATAGGTGTTGCTTGCCCACCGCAACGTACCTTTCGCCTTAGTAGATTTCTACTGCTGCGGCTCAAGGAGTGTTTGCTTGGTGGGCTTAAGCAGCTCTAATGCTCACAAGGCTCGCAAAGAGCTGCTAAAGGAGGTGAAATTAAATTATGGCTAGCATGTATTGTGTTAAATGTCGCGCGAAGAAAGAAGATCCGTCTGCCGTCAAAGTTACGATGAAAAACGGAAAGCCGGCAATGAAAGGCAAATGCCCGACGTGTGGAACCGGTATGTACAAAATCGGAGCTGCATAAAACGTCTTTGTATTGCAATAAGAGAAAACCCCGTTTTTTGACAAGCGGGGTTTTCTTATAATTTTTGCTCCCGGGGCCTGTATTGAAGTGCCTCTGCAACACTGGAAAGGACAATGTCACGATCCCCTGATAAATCCGCGACCGTGCGGGCAACTTTTATGACACGATAATAGCTTCTTGCCGATAACCCGAGCTCTGAGACTGCACTGCGCAAAAACGATTGCACCTCACTGGTAAGCGGACAAAGCTCTTTGACCATTTTATTGCTCATCTCCGCGTTACAATTGAGCGCGAATTTCCCCAAACGCAAGAGTGCCCGCTCGCGGGCGTTTTGCACACGAGCCCGGATGCTTGCGGAAGATTCGGCTTTCACCCCATCTTCATACGTCAGCTTTTCAACTTTGACGGCCGGCACGGACATCGTGAGATCAATCCGGTCCATGATGGGACCGGAAATCCGTTTGTCATAGCGGCTGACCGCACCCATCGGACAGGTGCATCGCTTCGTCGGACTTCCATGGTTGCCACACGGACACGGATTGGCGGCTCCCACAAGCATGAACTTCGCCGGGTACTGGACCGTCCCTGCTGCCCGGGAAATGCTCACAATGCCGTCTTCCATAGGCTGGCGGAGTGCTTCCAAGACGTGGCGCGGAAACTCGGGAAATTCGTCCAAAAACAACACGCCACGATGCGCAAGCGATATTTCTCCCGGGGCAGGGTGAGCCCCACCACCAATCAGACCAATGCGAGACGTCGTATGATGGGGCGCGCGGAACGGACGGGCGGAAACAAGCGATGTCCCGAGAGATAGATTACCGGTAACAGAATAAATTTTCGTCACTTCAAGCGCTTCCTGCTGCGTCATGGAGGGAAGTATAGAAGGAAGCGTACGGGCAAGAAGCGTCTTTCCCGCGCCCGGCGGCCCCTGCATGAAGAGATTGTGTCCGCCTGCCGCAGCAATCTCAAGCCCCCGTTTGACGTGCTCTTGCCCGTGGATCTCACTCATATCATATTCAAAACTCGCTTCTCTCTCCAGGCGTTCATAGGGAATATACGGATGGGGCTCAATTGCCGTAAGCCCCATAAGGTGATGCCAAAGGACTCCGAGCGATGCGGCAGGATAAACCTGTATATCCGGAGTGACACTTGCCTCGCGGGCATCAACACTTGGCAAAAAAATACATGGTTTCCCGAGATCTTTGGCAAGAAACGCAATCGGGAGAACACCGTTCGTGTGCCGGATGCTCCCGTCGAGGGAAAGTTCACCCAAATACAGGGCATCCGTATCAGGTTGTTTGAGTTGTTCTGAGGCGATGAGAATCCCTACGGCAATCGGCAAATCATACGCAGGTCCGGCTTTGGGTAAATCCGCAGGGGCTAAATTTACGGTGATCCGTTTGGCGGGAAACTCGGCTCCGCTGTTTTTTATCGCACTTCGCACGCGTTCGCGGCTTTCTTCAACAGCTTTATCCGGAAGACCGACGATCGTAAATGACGGAAGACCCTGTGAAGCAATATCCACTTCTACCGTGATCGGCACAGCATCAAGACCTACGACCGCGCCGGAGAGAACCTTCGCGAGCATAATGTATGGGTTGGGATTGACGTGTTACCAATCGCGTCCGCCGGTATTGTCTCCCCCGCGGTATCCGCCACGATCGCCGCCTCTGTGACCCCCACCACCAAACCCACCTCTATTTCCACCGCCACCCCCGCCGCCGCCCCGATATCCACCGCCACCACCACCGGTGCGCGGTTCCATCGGCCGGGCTTCATTGACTGCGACCGGTCTGCCGTCTATGGGCTTGCCATTCCACATCTCTATAGCTTTGTTGGCTTCTTCCTGCGATGCCATCTCCACAAATCCGAATCCTTTAGACCTGCCCGTCATACGGTCTATGATAACTTTGGCAGATACCACGGTCCCGGCTTGACTAAACGCGTCAGCGAGAGACTGATCCGTGACGTTATACGATAAACTACCGACAAACAATTTATTTGCCATACCACTCCTTTTCCCTCATGTGGAACGTGCTGTACGCTCCTGTCTATCCCAGAGGATATCAGAAACCGGCTCTGACAGGAAGAGGCAGATTATTCGATGAGCCGCAACAAATCCTCACCGACCCTTCGGCCTGCACGAAATCTCGGTATATGGTACAGGCGGCTCTTATACTGTGACGACCCCGGGAGGGTCGTCACAGCCCCGACGTATCCCGCGGATCGGGCTGCGCTCACCACGCGATCATCAAACGTTCCATACGGATAGGCTACCCAGTTGACCGGATATCCGGCGTGCTGCTCAAGCTTCTGTTTACTTACTTCAAGTTCGCTTTTTAACACTTCACTACTCGATTTTGTCAGTACGTAATGATGCACGGAATGCGCACCGACGACGACCGCGGGCGAGCGGGCAATTTCTTCTACCTGACTCCAGGTCATGTACGCGTCCCCTCCGATAAGACCTGTCGATATAAACGCAATCCCTTTCATCCCGGACGCGGCGAGTATGGGGTAGGCATTGAAATAAAAATCACTATACCCGTCGTCAAACGTCAGGATAACCGGTTTTGACGGCAGCGTGGATGTACCGTCAAAAAATGCGGCAAGCTCATCAAATGTAATTGTTGAATATCCTGCTGCCTTAAGCGTAGCAAGCTGTGCTTTAAACGTATCCGGAGGAGTGGATAATCCATCCCGCGCCCTATCCTCTTTATTCGGATTGTCGCTCACATAATGATACAAAAGCACCGGCACGCGCACTGAGCGCTCATTGGGATGTATAGGTGGTAGGACGATACCGGGAGTCGGAGTCAGCGTTGGAGGAGTATTCACTTCTGCTGCAGGCGACGCTTCTACCGTATCCTCATATTTTCCGGATGAAGTACCTCCTTCCGGTGTAGTTGAACGAAGTGACGTATTGTATCGATCCCCTAATATCAGAAATCCCGCGAGGAAACCCACGATCAGTAGTGCGCCCAGAGCCCAATATGCTTTCTTCACCATTTCATTGTATGCGGGGGACGCGCGCACGTTCAAGAGTCCATTTTATGGTATAATACTCGTCGCACATTGGCATCCGGACGCTCGCCCACCATAGCTTACCC
>CAZLDC010000031.1:0-2676 GCA_964558385.1 uncultured Gammaproteobacteria bacterium | reverse complement strand
TCGTAGCGCGGCTCATGGTGCGCTTATTGGCGGGAGGAAAGTCCAGACAGCAGAATGCAGGGGAAGGAGTGTAAGCTCCTTGTCGAAAGATCAGGTGCTTGTCTATCGAAAGGTGGATGAGACGAGGGTCGAAATGACGGCCTGAGAGAATCACAGAGACGATCGTTACCCTACAGCCCGACGGCTATGGGAAACGGGTGAAACGTGATAATCCCACCCGCTGCAACCGGCGATTTTCCCGCCATAAATACGCATTCAAAATATCTCAAAAGGGAGGCGGGAAGAAGTTTACGGGCACGAGAGAAATGAGCGACTAAAAACAGAATCTGGCTTATGAGATGCCAATGTGCAAATAAATTTACTTCTTCACAGAGGGGAACAGAAGAACACGAAGGACCACCTGAAGGACAAGCACCACAGGAACGGCCAATATCGCCCCGACTACTCCGGCAAGCCGACCGCCGACCATAAGGGAAAAAATGGTAATAACCGGTGAAAGTCCGACGCTTTTTTTCAAAACCAATGGCACAAAAATATTGTTTTCCACTTGCTGCACGATAAAATACAGCGCAACGACTGAGAGCGCGAGAAACGGCGATACCGTCAGGGCGACGAGGACCGCGGGAACCGCTGAAACGATCGGACCGATCATCGGAACGATCTCGAGAACTCCGGCGATGATCGCCAGAGGAAGAGCAAATTCAACCCGCAACACGGAAAGCCCCAGATAGACGGATACACCGATAAGCATCATCAGAAGAAATTGGCCGTTGACCCAGGCGCCCAATCGGGATTCTATTTCGGCAAGCGCGCCCATCACCCGCTCCCCTGCTTCCTGTCCCATGGTACCGGTAAGCACCTGCTCGAACTTTTTGCGCTCAAGCAGAAAATAAAACGTAAACACCAATACGGTAAGCGTCGTTACGAGATTGGAAAAAATCCCGACGGTAAGCTTGAGGATGTTTTCGCTGATCGGTGCAATTTGCTGTGAAAGCGAACGCGCATCGATATTCCAGTACGGAAGGACTTTTTCCAAAAATGTCGGTAGTTCCTGGACAAATTTCGTGGATTGGACGACCAGCGTCGGAATCGTACCGGCAAACGACACACCGAAAAATCCAAAAACGACCGCATAAATCAACAGAATTGCCAGCGCCCGCGGTATCCGCGCCCACCCCAGCCAATCCACAAGCGGCCGAAGTGCCGTCATGAGAATGAACGCGATAAAGATAAGAAACAGGATGTCTTTGATCTGAAACAACACCCAGAGAGCCAACAGAAACAAGACAGTAAAGATAATAGTACGATGGGAAATTTCTACTTTAGAAATCATACAAGAACTGTAAAATTAAAACTCAAAAATTCAAACTTTGTCATGACATTGTTGAGTTTAAAGTTTCAAGTTTAAAGTAATACTAACTAGTATACCATGCTCTCACCAGGGCTTCTATTTCAGTTTGATGATTTTTCCCAGCGATGTCAAACCAGTGAATATTTTTTTCTTTGTTAAACCATGTCATCTGGCGTTTGGCGTACCGGTATTCCTGCGCTGTCCATTGTTCTACCGCTTGATCCTCATCAATCTCTCCATCTATAACGCTACGGACTATCGAAAAGCCCAAGGATGTTGCGGCGGGAAGTGCGATATCGCTCAAAATGTTTCCCAATCTTTTTACTTCATCTACAACTCCCTGATCAAACCTCTCCCGTACTCGTCTTGTGATGTTTTTGCGAAGCTCCTCCGGCGAGGCCCTCAATCCTATCCATAATACGTCAAACTGTGGGGTCTGATCCTGACTCAGGCCATGCTTTGCATGCCATGTGGCCACTTCTATCGCCCGCACGAGCCGCCGGGGATTCATCCGGTCAGAAGCATTCATCTTCTCCCATTTTGTTTGATCCAACGCCTGAAGAGTCCTCTGTAGCTGCGATACTGACTGGGCTTCAAGCTCCTTGCGCAAATCCGAACTGCGTGGAACAGATGCTGTGTCTATGGCCGCAATAACGGACCGGATATACAATCCCGTACCTCCCACGAGGATAGGCAGCTTTGAGCGGGATGTAATGGCGTCAATACAAGCGCGGGCGTGTATACGATACTGGGAGACGCTATATGACTCAGTGATGGAGGTGACATCCGTCGCCCAAATCTTCGTACCATCCACAGGTAGATCTTTGCCCGTCAATATAGTGAGCTCCCGATACACATGGCGAGAATCAGCGCTGATAAGTTCACCGTTCAATCGTTTTGCAAGAGCAAATGCCATCTTGGTCTTGCCGGTCGCGGTAGGACCGCAGATTATTAATAATTTTTTCATTGATATGTCCCGGCACGCAGATTTGTTTTGTTTATCAGTTCCTCAAGAATCTGCCAGCGTCGTTTCTTCTCTGCGTGGGGTACGCCGTCGGTAAACACTTTGTGCGCTGCCGTCATTGGACGATCGGAATACATCGCAACATAGGCTTTCGTAAACCCGACCTGACGGGCAAGTTCAACGGTTTGGTCAAACTGCGCCCTCGTCTCCCCGGGAAACCCTACGATTATATCCGTACTGATGGTAACGTTTGAGATGTGCGATTTGAGCTTTGAGACAAGAATGATATATTCTTGCCTTGTGTACCACCGGTTCATTCGCCGCAGCACTTCGTTATCTCCGGACTGAACCGGCAGGTGAA
>CAZLDC010000030.1:0-9496 GCA_964558385.1 uncultured Gammaproteobacteria bacterium | reverse complement strand
TGTTGTCGACGGCGTTTTTGGCGGCGTTTATACTCGGCGATCACGACACCTGTTGCGATGACGGCAGCCCCGGCGACGAAGGGGAGCGTGATTTTTTCGTCTAACCACCAGAGGGCTAGGGGTGCCGCCCAGATGGGGAAGAGATAGTTAAATACCGCGACCTCTCCGACTTCAATCGACTTCATCGCAAGTTTCTGAAGTGTGTACGCAAGGGTTCCGGAGATAAAAGCCATGTAGAGCACCCCCAGATGGGCGGAAAGCGGGGCGCTTTTGATGGTCGTCACGATTTCCTGAATTGAATAATTATAGAGGAGAAATGGGAGAAAACAGACGAATCCGATCATGAAGGAGATGTTGGTCAGCACGATGGCAGGGACGCGGTCCCGCAGAGAGACTTTCGCGATGACGGTGGCGACCGCGTCAGCAGCAAGTGAAATGATGATGAGGAGATTTCCTTCAAACGAAAGAACGCCCATGCCATTGCCGCCTACGATCGGCCCAACCGTGATGATGAGCGTTCCCACGAGGGCGAGTGCGATCCCGACGCGCTCCGGCTTGGTGATGTGTTCTTTGAGCAGGATCATTCCGGCAATGGCAACCATGATCGGTCCGGTTGCGGATATGACGGAACCGGCCAGTGAGGACGTTTTATCAAATCCGAAAAACAGAAGGCCTAGCCCGAGGGGGACGGCCAGAACGCTGTGGAGGATGATATGGGGAATTGTGTTGCCGTTGAGCCGGAATGTTGGTGGACGGATTGCCCAAAGAGTAGCCCCAAACGCTGAGGCTAAGGCGAACCGGTAGGTGAGGAAAAGAATCGGCGGAAATGAGCCGAGGGTAAACTTGATGACTGGCCCCGCAACCCCCCAGATGATGGAAACGATCAGGAGTAAAAGATAGGCAGTGAGACGATGGTTCATGGGCAGGTCTGTAAGAAGGCCACTCCCTTGGCGTTTGCAAGGGGTGGCCTTATGAAATTAGGCTTTAATTTTTTTGATAATTTCATCAATCGTCAACTCCATTTGTGTTTTGGCTTTCATGTCCTTTAGTTTTACGACCCCTCGGGCTAATTCCTCCGGTCCTTGGATGATGACATAGGGAATCCCTTTCCGGTCAGCATATTTGAGCTGTTTTTCGAGTTTATCCGTCGGATCCGGGTATAGATCCGTATTGACGCCGGACGAGCGCAGCTGTTGGGCGATGGTTTGTGCCTTAGGGAGGGAGTCAAGAGAAAATATGGTCACCAGTGCGCTCGTTTTGGTCGCAATACCGGGAAACAGGTCAAGTTCTTCCATGGCAACGAGCGTCCGGTCAAATCCGACGGCAAATCCGACAGCCGGGACGTTTCGGTTGCTAAATTTTCCCACGAGACTGTCAAACCGTTCACATCCGGCCATGGATCCGGCAGTAAATGCAGGGTCAACGATTTCCCAGATGGTGCCTGTGGAATAGTTGAAGGAACGGGCGAGCGTAGGCTCGAACCGATAATTTTCCTTCATGCCGTAGGCATCCAGAAACGAAAATATGGTTTTGAGCGCGTCGTTGGGCTGACTGTTTTTGACCGTACTCAAAAGCGTTTTTGCGTCCGTTTCCGAATATCCTTTTTTGACGAGTTCAGCGGTGACGCCATCTTCCCCGATTTTAGCAAGTTTATCGATCGCGACAATGGCTTTGTACGGGACGCCCTGGTAAAGCGCACGGTCATTGATGATGGCGGTCGGATGTTTAAATCCTAAATTTTTAAATATCTGGATGGTGAGAGCGACGGTTTCGCCGTCTGCCGCGCGGTGATCAACGCCAAAGATATCCGCATCACACTGGAGAAATTCACGGAAGCGTCCCCGCTGCGGTTTTTCGGCGCGCCACACCGTCTGGATTTGATACCGTTTAAACGGGAGGGAAATTTTTTCCGGATACTGCGCGATCACGCGGCAGGTCGGGACGGTCTGATCGTAGCGCAGTGCCACGTCACGGTCGCCCTGATCTTTAAATTTGAAAAAGAGTTTTTCGTCCTCGCCAATATTACCGGCAAACGTCTCGAGATATTCAAGAGCCGGCGTCTCGAGCGGTTCAAACCCGAACGATTCAAACGTCCGGCGGATGATGTCGATGGCATACTGCCGTTTGAGCGCATCTTCCGGTAAAAAGTCCCTGAATCCTTTGAGTGTTTGTGGCGTGATCATAAGATTTATCCTCTGGCAAGAACCGTCGTACCAATAATGATCACGATGATGCCAATGAGTTTCATGACGGACAAAGATTCGTGAAATACGGCAACCCCTGCAATGACGCCAGCCACACCAATGCCGCCGACGAGGATGGGCAGTGCAATCGATAAAGGAACATTTCTTGATAGCGTCGTGTTATAAAAAAGAACGGCTCCGGTAAAAAATACACCGGACAGGAGGCCGGTGATGACTGTGTCTTTCCCGGGAGTCGGCATTTTTCCTCCGGAGAAAGACTGAATCAGTAATACGATGAGTGCGGTCGCCAATGCTCCGGAAGTCAGGAGGATAGCACCCATAAGCGGAGAAATTCGGGTAGAATAATAACGGACAAGCGCATTGCTAAATCCATAACCGGTTATCGATATGAGTAATAGTCCAATCCAGTTCATAGAAAAAAGTTTAACGTTATAATTTTGCAGTTTACAGTATCATTACCTGTTTATCTGATTTTGACAGCACCTCAATCCCGTCTTCGTTTAAGAGTATCAAATCTTCAATGCGTATGCCATACTGTCCTTCTAAGTAAATTCCCGGTTCGACGGTGACGACCATACCCGCTTTGAGTTTTTCCGAAGGGCCAGAGGCAACTGATTTTTTTGAGTTTGTTGACGGACTGGCTCTTAACCGAGGGGATTCATGGATATCCAATCCAAGCCCATGCCCTAAAGAGTGGGGATAGGTGGGGAAGCCGGCGTTTTCTATGACTTCCCGCGCGACCCGATCGGTTTTCCCACTTTTAGCCTCAAGGCCCGGCCTTGAGGCTAGATATTGGAGAGCAGCGGCTTGCGCCTGCAATACAGTTTCGTAGGCTTTGATCCATTGAGCCTCAGGTTTGCCGATAAACACAACGCGCGTCATATCGCTGCAGTATCCATTGACTCTTGCCCCAAAGTCCAGAAGGATAATATCCTGCGATTTCAAAGCTAAGCTTTGATTTGATTTGGGCCCACAGGACGCGCTCTTTAAAGACGGGTTTTGGAGTGGTTGAACACTCGGCTTGGATTGCGGATTGTAATGCGGTTGGCTGGTATGTGCTCCAAACGCGACAATGGGGGAGAAGGCGAGCTGCGCGCCGCGCCCCCGGATAAATGACTCGATTTCCCAGGCGATTTCGGATTCTGTGACTCCGGTCCCGCCTCGACTCGCGGAGCCTTGTCGACGCGAGGCGGGTTTTATTTTTCCAAGAATGTAGTCGAAACATGCGTCCGTGATTTTTGCCGCGGCTCTGATGTTTTCGATTTCATCGTCCCGTTTGATCATCCGGAGTACATCAATCCGATTTTGTGTTGGTACAAGGGTGATGCCTGGTAATTCTTTTTTCAATTTTTCATATTCTACAACCGTCAGATTGGCTTCTTCAAATCCGAGACGACTGACAGGGCGAGACCCTGTCAGTAGTTCGGCAAGTTTCTTTGCAAACGGCTCTTCGCTGGAGATTTTTATCACTTGAATCGGTATTTGTTTGAGATTTGGGACTTGGGATTTGAGATTTTTTGATTGCTCAAGGTAAAGTGCATTCGTAAATAAGAAGATTGATTCTTGAGCAATCAAATAGTATGCTTCCCTCTCCTCCGGTGCCGCGCCGACGAAGCCGGTGAGATACCGGATGTTCGTCGGGTTGGTGATGAGCAAAGCATCAAGTTCGTCTAATAATGGCATATCAGGTATTATATCGTATTTATTGTCGTAAACGATCAATAACGATCGTAAAATTAGGACTAAATACATTGCCCGAAGTTGTCTCTAGATCATCAGCATCTGGCCATAAAGCCCGCATTTCCGGTGGCGCCACAGCGCCGCCATTAAATCGTCGGCAATCGTTAGCCGGTAATAAAACACGCTGAGCATCTTCATCGTCAGTGTTCCACGACGGATTTTTTATTTCTAGCATATGGACATTTCTTTATACACGCGAATACACGTTTTACCGTCGCAGAGAGACTGACATGGTTTACCTAAATCATCACACGTTAAACCCAATGGTTTTTCTTTCGTCTCGGGAATCGAGATTACATAATCTGCGAGATATGCATACTCTCCAGCTCGAAGTTCTTTAGGATCTCGTTTGGTATGTGGTTGATTGTTCATATTTTTTACCTCCTTCATAACGAAATTACATATACGCCCAGGAAGCTCAATGCGATGCCAATTGATTTGACGAGAGTGAGTTTTTCGCGGAACACTAAAATAACCAGGATGACTGCGGTCACGTTTCGTAAAATCAAAATCATAGGAAGAGCTGATGATACGCGGACGGCAGGTTGTTGGAGGAGTGTAAAAAGAAGTATAAGTCCGGCGGCGATCAGTACTCCTGCAGTAAACACAAACAGGGCAGCAATAGGTGTAAGGGTCAAGTTCATTACCTGTTTGGTAATTATTCGGTATCCGAGAAATAGCGCTACGGTCAGAACGGATGCGATTTGCGTGAGCATCGCCCCGAGGGCGGGGTCTATGCGCCCCGCCCCCAACTTGATGAACAGGTCATACGTTCCGTAGAGAATTGCGATTGTCATGATGGTGAAAGAAGTCATCATATTTACTTTAGTTTTCCGATAGTGCGTTCTACGGTTTCTAATACTTTGAATGTACGGACCAATGGCACGACTTTTTCAATATCTTCATAAAACGCGCGATCCTCGGTGATTGCCGGACTGACGGACCGTACCAGTTTGTAAACTGCCTGAAACATTGGAGACGGTTTGATAGGTCGGCGAAATTCATACGCTTGGCATACGGCCAATAGTTGGATCGCTACGACCGCTTCGGTGTTCCGGATAATCTCTCGAGCCTTTCGTGCCGCAATGGTGCCAAAGGAGACGTGATCTTCCTGATTGCCTGAAACAGGGATCGAGTCGACACTGGCGGGACTGGCGAGAATCTTATTCTCCGAGACAAGCGCAGCCTGGGTGTACTGGCTGATCATGAGTCCGGAATCTAAGCCCGCGCTTTTGACTAAAAACGCTGGAAGATTTTTGGAACAGGCAGGATCCATCAAATTATTTGTTTGCCGTTCGGATATATTACCGAGATCAGTAATGACGATTCCCAAAAGATCTTGAGTGTAGCCGATCGGTGCGCCGTGAAAGTTAGCTCCTGTCCGGCACACTTTTTCTTTGGTAAAGAAAATCGGATTATCCGCAACAGCATTCATCTCGATTTCCGTAATCCTTCGTATGTAGTCCAGTGCATCACGGGCAGCACCGGCGACCTGCGGCACAGAGCGAAGCGAATAGGCATTCTGTACGCTTGTCTTCGGTTGCTTCATAAGGTCGCTTCCGGCGTAGAGCCGGCGCAGATTATCAGCGGTATCGTTTTGTCCTTTGTACGGCCTAACTTCGTTATATTCTTTGCTGTAGGCGCTTTCCACACAGTTGAGGATTTCTATCGTCATCGCTGATACGATTTCTAGCTGCCGAATGAGTCGGATGGCATCATAGATATTGATGGCGGCAATACCCGTCATAAACTGGCTGCCGTTCATGATCGCGAGTCCCTCACGGTAGGCCAAGGGGACAGGTTTAACGCCCGCGTTTTTCAGCGCCTGTTTTCCTGTGAGGATTTTTCCTTTCCAATACGCTTTGCCTTCGCCGATGACGACTAATCCCATCTGCGACAATGGCGCAAGATCACCGGAGGTTCCGACTGAACCTTTTTCATAAAATACAGGGATGACATTCTTATTGAGCATCTCAATAAATGTTTCAAAAAGTATCGGTCGGACACCCGAATACCCCTTGGCAAAGACGTTTAAGCGCATAAGTAATGACGCTTTGGCTAATTCTTCCACAACCGGCTCCCCGTAGCCGGAGGCGTGCGCGCGAAGCATGCGCGTTGAGAGCTCTCCAGCTTTATCCGGAGAAATTTTTACGTTGCCAAAACCGCCGATGCCGGTATTGAGGCCGTACATCACGTCGCCACGGGCAAGCATGAAAGCAATAGCGTTCCAGTTAGCTGCAATACGAGTGATGACCTCACGCGGCACATTTACTAACGACTCACTTCGCGCGACGGCCACGACGTCTTCAATCGTAAGTGAATTACCAGAAAGAACAACTTGTTTTTGCATAGATTCTCCTTCTTTATTTCAATGACATTATTATTAACTTCGTCCGAACAGTTTATTTCGTAGCGTTGAGGGTTTCTCCATAGCCCACATATTTAATACGTTCTGCCCGATCATCTCTTGACCACTGCCGATAATTTCATCAGTATCGTTATCAACGATGTCGAACCTGCGTGTTCCTGCGCGGTATACATTTTTGGTACCCAAGCAATCAACCGTAGGCGCTACGAAAAATTCGACAATGGTACTTATTTTTTCACACATAATAATCACCTCCAATCAAAAACATCCTGCGAGTGGGGGAGGGCTGAAGAAAAGAATCTACAAATCTACAAATATACAAATCTACGAATGGAAAACGGGAAACTTCAGAACTCCGCGACGCGCGGGAAGATGTTAGGAGTAGGTATGATGGCGAGGGGAGCGTGAGGAAGAAGCCGCACACGAGGCGGTATCGTTGGTGAAAGAAATAGATGATTGAGTACTTTGTTTCATATACTAATTTTTACACTTCTATGTAGAAGTGTAAAATCATAAGGTTTTAATATATTAGCATGTTAACATGTTACCATGATAATGTCAAGAGAGCAAAAGTGTATACTATATATAAATATGGATTATCAAACGAAAACGAAACTAATGGTACCGTTCCGTGGGACGTGGATGGTGAGCAATGGCGGAAGGACGGTGGAGACGAATAATCATGTACGCTTTGCCGAAGGTGATGGGCCGAAAAATCAGATCTTCGCCTACGATTTTCGTCGGGGGCATACGGGAGACGGCAATAAGCTAGAGGATTATGACGTGTTTGGTGAGGAGGTGATTGCTCCGGGCGATGGGGTTATTATTCAAGTTATAGACGGGGCGATAGATGTCCTGCCCGGAGAGCGTGACCGGGCAGTCGGATGCGGCAATACCGTCATCATTGATCACCAAAACGGGGAATTCAGTGTGCTTTGTCACTTCAAATATCAATCGATACGGGTGGGTGTTGGCGATGCTGTTAAACAAGGAGATATATTGGGGTTATGCGGAAACAGCGGTAACACGAGTGAGCCGCATATCCACTTTCATCTGCAGGATGGGCCGCGGATGCATACGGCGGGAGCGTTACCTGCCCAGTTTTTGTGCATCATCGTTAATGGGGAAATGAAAACGAAGTACGAGCCCATGAGAAAACAGATGGTGTCAAATGTTTGATAATTCTCAACCGTTAGTCAGACATGACCGGACCATTAAATATATACGTTTTACAAAAATAACCGTTTGGTGAGTCCGCTATTTTTTTACATCTCGACCCAACCGGACAGTATCCTGATTTTGTAGATCCCTCGCTACAATTAATTATTGGTAATCTTTTTGATAATAAATAGTCCCAAAGAATTATTGTAAAAACACATAGACTAACTATGACTATAAAGATTAATTTCTTATTTCTCATATTCATTTAACTTGTCACTTCCCAAATGTTACCGTCGGGGTCATGGAAGTAGGCGACTGTTTGTCCCCAGGGAGTCGTTTTTGGTCCTTCAAATATACTGATGCCTTTCTTTTTCAGATTATCGCAGGTGCTCATCACGTCATTCACTTTATACGCAATCAGAAATCCGCCGGAAGGCTTCATAAATGTACGAGGGAACATGGCGGTTGCCGCGTCTTTTTGAAATATCGCAAGCTCAGTCCCTTCCAGCACGAAATTTGCGAACCCTTCTTCTTTATCCCGTACCGTTAATCCCAATGTGTCGCGATAAAACTTGAGAGATTTTTCAAAGTCCTCGACCAGCAAGCAAATTGCGAAGAGTTTGGTAACCATGATTTGAAGTGGATCCTCGGGTCAAGCTCGAGGATGACGATTAGAAATTGAGTTATTTCCTTTTGGAAACATCCGGCTTGCAACGGCGCGATAGCCATCCATGCCGTGGTGGAGCCAGTGGGCGACGCGGGTGACGGTCGCCGTTGAGATCATCAGGCGCTTGGCAATCGCTTCGTAGGAAAGGCCCTGGTAGAGCATTTGACGACTGCCCAGCGGTTGGCAAATTCTTTGAGTTCCGCAATCGTCAGTAGATCGCGGAAAAAGCGGGTGGCTTCATCGGATGATGATATTTTGAGCACTGCCGCAAATAACTCCTTCATCGCGGGGGTCGGGTAGTCCGGGTCATGCCCTTGTTTCATCATGGTAATACGATAGCATGACGGAACCATCAGGGTCAACGTGGTGTCGTTAAAGAGTAGATTTTTTCGTTGGGGTCGCCGAAGGGGAAGCCGGAACTTCTGTGGGAGTCGGTACTGCTAAAGTCGTCTGAGCGTTGGGGCGCGAAAGATTGCCCAGGTCAACGATCCGGTCCGCACTTATCCGTCGGTCTTTTTTGGGTACCGGAGCTCCCACGACATGGACCGTCGAGCCGACTGCAATTTTAGAAAATCCGGATTTGACAAGCGATGGTGTACTAGGGTCCAGCGCAAGCGTTTTCGTGGCTTTTTCGATATCGATAATATATTCCTGTCCTTCCGGAGTGGTAAGCGTCAGCGTGAACTGGGCATCATCGCGGGCCGTGACAGTGCCGGAGACGCGCATCGGGAGTGGTGCCTGGATGAGTACGACGGCAGCCTTGAGTAGATCGAGTGTCGCGTCATACGTACCAAACACCGCAACCTGATCATTGACGGCGATGTCCTCACTCGTGAGAATCGTTCGTTTGCCTTTCAGGTACTGGATGACTTTGATCTCATCGACGAGATCGATTTTTACGTCTTTGCCAGGCACTTCGACGACGAAACTTGTGAGTGAAGTTGATTTGACCCTCCCCCAGATGGCTTTGCGGGAGGTTTGCCGAAGTTCGGCGACTTTGGTCGCCAGCCGGTCTTTGAGGTCTTCGATTTTATTGGTTGTTGCGCTTGCAGTGCTCATCTTGGGTGTTGCGGATGGCGTAGCCGGAGCGGCTAGTATTGGCGTTGCAGTCGTGAAGAGGAGAACTGGTAACACGATAAATAGAAAAAATAAGGATATAGATTGAAATTTCATATTAAAAATTTTCCTGCGTGTAATAAATCGTAACGGTCTGTTGGGCTTGGTTCCCCGCGGCATAGGCGGTGACGGTGATGTCGTTTTTGCCCTCAACGGCGGTAATTTTCCCGGCATACGCTCCGTCCGGACCGGACTGGACAACATCTTCATCAATCGGTCCCTGGATGAATACCGTGGCAT
>CAZLDC010000029.1:0-9641 GCA_964558385.1 uncultured Gammaproteobacteria bacterium | reverse complement strand
TCCGCCATACGGATTTAATAGAATAATTACGCTCAATTCCTTGACGTCGCCGCTACTGCCTATGATGAACGTGAAGTATGTGTTGTCGCTTGGTGATCTTTACGAACCGTATTGGAAAAAGGTATTGACCGAAGGACAGACGCGTGTGTATGAAGACACGAGGGTGTTTCCCCGCGTGTATGCGGTGGAGCGGGCGATATCCGCATCCGGTAAAGAAGAAGCGATGAACATGCTCTTTGCTCTTGCGGATTATCGCCGGGACGCTGTGGTGGAAGCGGAGGTGCCGGTACTTCCGGTACCCATATCCGGTGATGAATCCGTCAGCGTGACTGTGTATACGCCCGGTCGTATAGAGATCAACACCGTCATGTCAGTGCCCAGGCTCATGGTCGTCACAAATGCATACAATCCGGGCTGGAAAGCGATGATAGACGGGCAGTCCACATCCGTGTACATAGCCAATTATGCATTTCAGGGAATAGTCGTTCCTGCCGGAAAACACATGGTAGTATTGACCTATACATTATGAAGGTAAGTATTGTCATACCAAATCACAACGGAGAAGCTCTGATCAGGAAAAATTTACCCTGCGTGATAGAAGCGTCAAACGGCAGCGAAGTGATCGTTGTTGATGACGGCTCTACTGACGGTTCTTTAGACCTCTTGAAGCGGAAATTTGGGCAGGTCCGCATCATCGCCAAACCCCACCAGGAAGGATTTGCGAGTGCAGTCAATAGGGGTGTTGCAGGGGCTCGGGGTGATGTAGTGGTGCTTCTCAATACCGATGTCCGTCCGGAGAAAGAATTCTTGCCGGCACTGATAAAGCATTTTAGCGACCCTCGGGTGTTTGCCGTTGGATGTCTGGAAAAAAGCATAGAAGAGGGTGGTATTGTTCTTCGCGGTCGCGGTGAAGCGGTATGGAAAAAAGGATTTTATATTCATCGCCGCGGAGAAGTGACACTGCCAACCACAGCTTGGGTTTCCGGCGGGAGTGGCGCATTCCGTAAATCCATTTGGGAGAAGCTGGGAGGCATGGACCGGATGTACAACCCGTTTTATTGGGAGGATATTGATCTGTCGTATCGAGCGCTAAAGGCAGGGTATGCCCTGCGTTTTGAGCCAAAAAGCGTCGTCGTGCATGAGCATGCCAAGGGTACGATCCAAGAGCGGTATACGCGCGCGTTTGTGGCGCGAGTCGCGTATAGAAATCAGTTTTTATTCATCTGGAAAAATGTATCGGATTTGGGGATCTTTTTAGATCACGCAATCTGGACGCCCATTCGTCTCATCCAGGCGGTCCTTGCCCGTGATGGGGCGATGATCGTAGGGTATCTCTGGGCACTATGTCATCTGCCACATGCTCTGGGGTCCCGGATGCGTTCATCTCGTCATTGGATACTAAAAGATAGGGAGATTCAGCTTTCATAAGCCAATGGAAATTATTTCACTGATCCGTTCAATAGTAAGCTATCTGTTGATAGGCTTAGTATTTTGGTATTTACCGGGTGAGGCGGTACTTGCATTCTCCAAACGGTCATTTACCGGTTGGACACGGGTTGTTTCGGCTCTTTGGATCGGGATCGCGATATTTATCGGTGTTTCCTACGGCGCGGCACTTCTTTCAGCGCGCTGGGTTGTCTTACCATTTACCCTTATTCTCGCGGGATTGGGGACCGCGTATTGCTGGAAGAACCGCATGTCCATCGGACGTGATTGGGGAGGACCGCATTGGTTTTTGGTGCCATTCGCGTTTCTTTTTTCATTATCGGTGTTGACAAGCGGATGGATGAAAAACGGCACGCTTGTCCTGAAAGGAGTCAACGGCGTTGATGGTATATGGAATTTAGCGCTTAGTGAGGAGCTTATTCATACGTTTCCTCCACAGCATCCTGCCATTGCCGGCATCCCGCTTCGTGGGTACCATCTCCTCTATAATATTTTTACGGCCGACGTTTCGCGTTTGACGGGATTATCTCCGGTGGGAATTCATTTCCATTTTTTTCCCATCGTTTTGTCGATCCTATTGGTTTACGGTATATACATCTTTTCTCTGCGTCTAACCGGCAGTCCGCGGCATAGTCTCTGGGCAACGTTTTTTGCGCTGGCCGGCGGAAGTTTTTCTTATGTCCTCGTCATGTTTTGGGGCAAATCAGTAAGTCTTGACGATGCGCTTGGAATCACGCAGCCTTTTTCGCTTCTCGTGAGCCCGTCATTTGTATTGTCCCTCACGAGTCTCATCTATACATGGATTTTTTTGGATGACTACCGCAGGCGTCCTTCCATTGTATGGGCCATTGTGGTGGGAGCGCTTGCCGGTCTTGCTGTGGGGATGAAAGTTTACGCAGGGATCATCATCTTGCCGACCATCGGATGGTTTGTGTTGTGGCGTATGGCGACAAAAAGGGATATCGGGAGCACGGCGGTGTTTGTGACTTGCGCAATAGTTTCTGCCATGGTTTTTTTACCACTGAATGCCTCCTATGGTTTTTTGCGGTATCAGCCGTTATGGCCGCCGCATCGGGTGATGCAGGGGGTCTTAGATTTCACGCAATGGGAACTCAAGCGGCAAACGCTTGAATCGATGGGAGCAACACGCGGTCTTTTCAAACTCGAAGTTATTGCGCTCGTGATATTTATATTTGGTAATCTCGGCACACGTCTTATAGGGCTCATCGGGTTATATACGATCAGGAAGAAAGATATCTCAATACTTATTTCATTGTTGATTATTGGAAGCCTAATTTCGTTTATCCTTCCCATGTTTTTTCTTCAGCCGATCGGAGCGTTTAACATGATCCAGTTTTTTTGGTACTTCCTGGTATTTGTAGGAATTCTGGCCGGATGGGGATGGTCGAGACTCATACAACATGCGCCGCGTCGTCGGCAGGTGATTCTATCCATGATTATCTTGGCGGCTACCCTCCCCTCAGCTAGTGAAAAAATAAGTATGCTCTTTACCGGTCAGTCGAACGGTATTTCTTCAGGTGAATTGGAGTTTAGTAGAGAGCTTCGACGTGCAGGCAATCCCGGGGATATGGTCCTTGTAGTGCCACAAATCGACCGGTATTCTCAGGGTGATATTCAGGATTGGTTTTATCGTACAGGTCCGGTCATTCCGGCCATTACCGGAAAACGGACGTTTTTGGGCAATGAAGTGGTACAGGTTGCGTAGGGTGAATGGACAGACGTGCGCGTCAAGCGTATGAATATATTTCTCTTGGGATTTAACGACCGGCTTAGCGAAGGGGAAAAACGGGCGGAAGCGCTTAAACAATTGCAAACCCTTCAGGAGAAGTATAGTATTGACTACATTGTCGTTCCAAAAGGTGCGCAGCCATGGTTTATCGGAAAATCCTGGTTGCGCTTTATCTTTGCCAATGAATACGCCACGCTTTACCAAGTGTACGGTTTGCCGGAGTAATACGGTTCCGTTTTTATTCAAAAACGGGTATACGCTTCTTCAGTGCCCCGCATGCCATCTGATACGGACAGATCTTCATGATGACTATAACGGGTTCGTCAATCGGTATTACCAAAAAGGGTACTTCACCGGAGATCGTACCCGTATCGCGTATGCGGACTATGAGGATGATAAACCGTATATTGTCGAAAATATGCGGAAGTTCTTTTCCTTTTTGCGGGCCTTTAAACCGTCCGGTACGCTCTTGGATGTTGGATGCGCGTTGGGCTTTTCAACCCAGCTTGCTCTCCAATACGGATACCTCGCTCATGGCATCGACCCGTCCGAGTATGCCGTAAAAAAAGCGCAATCACTCGTCGGGAAACAGCGTATCAGGAAAGCTAAAATATCCGATCTGCGGACAGGATCGCCGGGGCGGTATGATGTGGTCACGATGTTTGACGTATTTGAGCATCTCGCCAGTCCCGGACAGGATCTGCAAACGGTTCGCAGTATCCTAAAAAAAGACGGAGTACTGATCGTTGCCACGGGTGACACCGGGAGTTTGTTCGCGCGTCTCATGGGTCGCCGCTGGACGTTTTATAATCCGCCGCAGCATCTGTATTTTTTCAACAGAGATACGATGATCAGGATGCTTCGGGAAAAAGGATTTGAACCGATTGCGTGGAAACGAATAGGGAAATGGCTGAGTTTGCGCTATGTCCTGCACTTGGCGCGTACCGGCGGTGAAAGCCGTGTCGCGGAACTCTTGTATCGCCTGGTGAATTTATTAAATATTGGCAAACTGCCGCTCTATTTACCGACGTTTGATAATATGGTGGTAATCGCCAAAAAAAGATGAGCACGTATTATGCGAAGGTCCTTTCTTCTCAACAGCGCGGTATTCGGATTTTTTCTTTTTCTCACCGTTATTGCTTTCCGTCAGTATATATTTACAGGAGCAGCGCCAATACAGTTTAATCTCCTTCCTGCGCTTTACAGTCCGTGGAAACAGGAAGTATGGCAGGGGTATGAACGGGGTGTGCCGAATAAACCCATCGGAACAGACAATCCGAAGTTGTTTTATCCCTTCCGTACTTTCACAACTGAGGAATTGAAACAGGGAAGATTGCCCCTCTGGAACCCTTTTGTATTTTCCGGAAATGTCCATGCCGCGACCTATCAAACCGCGGTATGGTATCCGTTAAACATCCTTTACTTCTTGCTTCCGCAAATCGACGCATGGAGTGTACTTATCCTTCTGCAGCCAATTCTCGTGGGACTGTGTACATTTCTCTTCATACGGTCACAAGGACGTTCGGTGCGCGCGAGTTTATTTGGAAGCATTTCGTTTGCATTTTCCGGGTGGATGATTGCATGGTGGGAAGAGTCCCTTGTCATCGTTCACAGCATCCTTTGGCTACCGCTCGGGCTCTGGGCAAGTACGATTATTTGGGAGGGCAAGCGGGTGGTGTTGGGATGGGCTTTTTTGATGATTGCGCTTTCACTGTCTATCCTCGCTGGTTTTTTGCAAATGAGTATTTATTTGTTTGCAGCGGTGTTTGGGTGGAATGTTTACTCCTTTTGGAGAGTATATCGGCAAAAGGATGCAAAAAAGACAGTAGGGATTATCGCATTAGCATACCTGGTGGCTTTGCTTGTCACTGTGATCCAATGGCTGCCTGCACTGGAAGCGTACAAGCTCTCCCCCAGGGGAACTGTCCGGGCGACGTTTTTATTTGATGATTATCTGGTGCCGCTCTGGCATTTGATCACACTCATCGCGCCGGATTTTTGGGGAAATCCCGGGTCATATAATTACTTTTTTCCGAAACTTTTTTATCACGAAAAAGTCATTTGGATTGGCTTGTTCCCACTGTTGTTTGCGCTGTTTGGGATGAGTGTAGCAAAACTTCGGGAAACGCGGTTCTGGAGCGTATTTACTATCGTCGTATTATCTCTGGGGTTTGCCCTTCCGACGAGCTGGATATGGTTCGCGCTCTCGGTGCCGGTGCTTTCGGCGGCACAACCCGCACGCATATTTGTTTTATTTGCCTTCGGCGCGAGCGTACTTGCTGCGTACGGCATGGATGCGTGGCTCTCGGGATACGTATCGAAAAAATTTATCAGGATTCTTCTGCTGATCATAAGCGTCGTCCTTGCGGGTTTGTGGGGATTTGTATGGTATGGGCGATGGAACATCGCGAACAATACATATTTGTCACCGCAGGAATTAGAGGCGTACGGCCGGTATGCGACCATTTCCTTTCGTAATCTCATAATTCCTACGTTTTTCACCGGGCTTGCTTGGGTCGTGTTCGTTATTCGTTTTCCTTTATCAGTGTTTCTTCCGCGCATAGCTGTTGCGAATTGGGGTTATATTGTCGTTCTCGTTGCATCGTTAACTTGGAGCCTTTACGCTGCAGATAAATTTTTATATTTTTCTGACCGGCGGTTTGAGTTTCCCCAAACTCCTCCTATCGCCAAGCTCAGGGAGCTTACGTCCGGGAATTATGCCCGCGTTTGGGGTTATGGTGACGCATCGTTCACACCTAACATGCTTTCATATTATGGTCTATTTTCCCCGGAGGGGTATGACGCATTGTTTTCCCGCTCGTATGGTGAGCTTCTGCATACAATCAAAACCGGAGGCGTTGTAACGGATCAAATTGACCGGACGGATGCGATTCTGAAAGGCATGACAGAGCGGGATCCGATGGATCAGTCACCCGTGCGTTTGCGTCTTATGTCGCTTTTGGGGGTTCGGTATATATTGGAATACAACCACACAGATGGCAAGGATGCATTGACTATGGATGAACGTTTTCCAATGGCATTGTTTACTAAGGCGTGGGAAAACGATACATGGCGTATCTGGGAATATAAAAACGCCTTGCCCCGTGCATGGTTTTCTCCGGAAGGAACCGTACATATTCGCCGGTACGAACCGTCCCTTGTCGAGCTAGACGTACAGAGTTCCGTATCCGGTACACTGGTGCTTTCGGATACCTATTACCCCGGTTGGGTGGCGTATGTTGATGGGAAAAATACCCCAATTGAACGCGTCCACGATGCGCTTCGCGGAGTTGCTGTAGAAAAAGGTAGCCATCGTGTCATCTTTTCATATCTGCCCATGAGCTTTACGGTAGGGGTGGCGGTATCTGCCGGAGGGATACTTTTGAGCGTTTTCGTTGTACTTTATATATCATCGAGTAGAAGGCGGTCAAAAGAAGCAGGATGAATGTTGCACTACTT
The DNA here is from genome assembly GCA_964558385.1 of uncultured Gammaproteobacteria bacterium. Lineage (GTDB taxonomy): Bacteria > Patescibacteriota > Microgenomatia > UBA10105 > UBA927 > CAZLDC01. The sequence continues at coordinate 2,986 of CAZLDC010000029.1, read as the reverse complement.
ATCCTCACACCCCAAAGAAATGATTCAGGCAGGTAATAAAACTCTACCGTATGAATGCCCGCCGGTAAGATGACTGCCCGAAACGCCCAATTTGCCCGCAGAATAGGAGCGGGAGTGTTTGTGTCAATCGTTGCGCGCCAATTACCATCGTCAGCATCAGACAGATAGAGCAGTTGCGATGTGGCTGTTTTGGTTTGAAACGAAACACGGGTAGGCGTATGCTCGAGAAGTTTGATTTCCTTTGACGGATCAATCTCGAGAGGGGGGAGTTGATTGGTGTTAGCAATAAGGACTGTATCAGCAACATTAAACTCAGGGGAGAAAAATATCCGTTCGAATTCTTCCACAGAACCATAAGTGATTGACCGGTGCGTAAGAAAATATCTTGGGGCAACGTTCGTATTTTCAAAGACAGTCCAACCGTTTTCTTTCCATACCGGTGAGAATCGGTCCGGAGGAAATGTGACAGCTGTCGCAGCATTGTCAATTCTGTCTATGATAAAACGTACGCCAAGTGCGTCCAGCAGTCGCAGTCTCGATGGGTTTTGAGCAAAATCGTGTTCCCCATATCCCGGAGCGATAAACGCATCCGACCGCGTGGTTCTGGTGAACGTCCGGGCGAGCATACCGTTATGGCTCCCCTGAATAAACTGATTATAGGTTTTTAGATTTAAAGGGTCGATGCCATCCGGAGACTGGAGACGCAAGTACGTGGAAACGTTATATGGAATTTGTGCGGTTCCATAACCCCAAAACCGGTCAGTCGAAGGTTGTACCGACAAGAAATTCCACAGAGGGTGTGACGGAAAGATAAAGGAGCGCGGTACAAATGGGTTAAATTTGATAAATGCGAAAACTAATTCACCGGTAAGCACGGCACAGACGAGTATTGCACGAAGCCTTATCGGAGCAATCAGGAGCGCGCCTGCGCCACAGAGGAAAAATAATAGTGCGAGAAATATCGAGCGAAGCGATATGGGCGCGTGCAGGAGAAGTGCGGTCGCTGTAGTGATTGCCAAAATACTCGCGACGGCTACCAGGACTCGTGAGACACGAGTCGATTGCTCCCGGATACGATCCCATCCCAGCCCGGCAAGAATAGCAAGGCTAAAGGCAAAGAGCGATAATATCCGTGTCGGTGTGCCCGTAGACAATATCGGAATAGGAAATTGGTAGAAAACTTCCGTAATCGGACTCCGTACGGTCACCAAGAGCGCTCCTGCAACGGTGAGGAAAAAAAATTTTCCGTATCCGTCCTTTTTGGAAGAAAAAATGTATACCGTGGACAATATGAGCCCCATAAGGCCGATGGACAGGCTTGTGTTTACGTATGTATCCGTAAGCATGTATGTTTTTGTCGCCGGGTTACCGAAAAAATCGGGTATCATCATTTTGATGAGCTGCCATGGGGGGATGAGCATATTGGAAACGATGAATTGATAATCATGAGGTACGCGGGCGGAGGAAAGAAACATCTCAGTGGTGGGGAGTATTTGTATGGCAGCGAGCCCCAGGCCACCGAGAAAACCAAACACTAGTGACACAACTGCTTTATTTACGGCCTCTGCTTGCGCGGCAAGGGGAGGCCTTATGAATGTTCGAACGACTGCATAGAGAAGAGAAAATCCGAATACATAGAGGAAATCCTGCGGATGACCTGCCGTCGCACTGCTAAAGACGGCAAGCGCAAGGATCGTTGTTTTCCGTTTTTCTATCGACCAGAGGATAAGCGGAAGCCAGAGAATCGTATGCCAGACAGTATTAAACTCCATCCAGACGTTGGCAAAACTGCCATAGTTAAATGCTATCGCGCCGAGCATTGCTCCCCACGGGCTTATGGCGATAGACGTCGCATATAGATAGAAGAATACAGAACCCAATAGCGGCTGAAGCATGATTAGCACTGACCACGCAATGTCAAACGGTAACAAGAAGTAGAGAATATTAAGCGGATACAATACGGCAGACTGATGATTAGCAAGAAGCGGATTCCCTGAGAAATTATATGGGTTCCAGAGCGGCAGCCGGCCTTGTTTGATTTCGTCTATTGCGAGATGTTTCCACGGATAAAGCTCACGAAGAACATCAAAGTACTGTGCTTTACTTGGGATGGCACCAGGATAGTATCCGCCGTATGACGCGTGTCGCCAGGGATTGTATTCAGAGAGAAGGAGGTCTCCCGGAAAAGGGAGAAGGCCAAAGAATATCGTTTTGTAAAAAAAAATGGCTGTGACTGCGGTCAAGATCGCAAACGGCCACCAGTTAATACGGTTTAATTTCATAGACGATATCACCGTCAACCGTTGCAAATACGTCTGTGAGTGCCGGGTGGTCGGTGGTGAGGCTATAGCGATTGCGATCGTTTGGAGCAAGTTGTTTTTGGTGGAGCACGATATGCGATACGCCTTGTGCGCGAAGATATTGGATGGATGCGTCATCGGGAAATGATTTGAGTGCCGCGACTGCATCCTGATAGCTTTGTGGGACATAGCCGCTGTAGCCATTGAGTGTTTTTTTGTCATGAAACCCGGCAAAATAAACGCGGTATGTTTCACTCACGAGCGGGCTATCCTGGGTGATTTCTTCGTAGGGGAGGGTCACTTGGTGTCCGATGGGAATGGCACCTTCCTCGATCCGACCCAGAGGAAGCTCGATGATTGCTTTCACATCCGTCTGTTGCCGGAGCCACTGATAGACAAGTGGTGCGTTTGAGTAAGTCGGAATGTTCACAAGAGGCAGCGGCCGTTGCCAAATTTCCAGGAGGAAAAGGAGACTAATAAAGCCAAGCTTTGCCATTTTAAGCTCTGGCTTTTGTTTCGCATATACTATGCGACTTACCCCATATCCTGACAGCACCGATAAGCCTAGTATGAAAACGATGGAAAATCGTGCCGGTACACGGAGTATTTGAAGAAGCGGAAAGACGTGATAGAGATACGCGTAGGGGAGCCGGATGTATCCCGTATCAAGCGATCCGATCAAGAAA
>CAZLDC010000028.1:0-9916 GCA_964558385.1 uncultured Gammaproteobacteria bacterium | reverse complement strand
AAAAGGGTGTGACGCCAACTCTTGCCGTCATCCAGGTTGGCGATGATCCGGGCTCTGAGGCCTACATCCGTCAAAAACAAAAAGCAGCGGAGCAGATAGGGGCGGTTCTTCTTTTGTGTCATGTGTCACGCATCACGCGTCAAGAAGCATTACGAAAAATTATCCTGAATTATAACAATGATCCGGGCGTTCACGGCGTCATCCTTCAGCGTCCGCTGCCGGCAGAGCTTGCGGGGCAGACCAAGGCTCTCTGCAACCTCATTGATCCCTCCAAAGACGTTGATGGTTTCCTCCCTGACTCTCCCTATCCCGTCCCCGTCGCCTCCGCCGTCATGAAGATTTTACACACCACGTTCTCCCAATTAGTCAAATTAGACCAATTAGTCCAATTTGATGTATGGATAAATAAACAGAAGATTGGTAGGGGAGACACTGCCGGAAAACCCATAGCTGTAATGCTTAACAAACGTGGTTGCAATGTGACCGTCGTTCACTCACAAACTCCCGATCCCGACACCATCACAAAATCCGCGGACATCATCGTGAGCTGCGTGGGGAAACCCAACGTTGTACGACGTTATAACATAAAAAAGGGAGTGATACTCATAAGTGTCGGGATACACCGCGACCCGTCCGGCAAGCTCCATGGCGACTACCGTGAGGAAGAGATTCAGGATACAGCCTCATGTTTTACCCCGACCCCCGGGGGAGTCGGCCCCATGAATGTGGCCTGTCTTATGGCAAACCTCCTCGTAGCTGCCAAATGACCACTATAGGTCTTGTTCAACACCCGCCGGAAGCGTACAATATCTTGTATCCACGCCATTTCTAACTACGTGCGATAGGCGCTTCTTGTACTTCTCGTACTTTTGGTACCTTTCGTACTTTTCTCATATGGGTAGATCACACATCACACCGATCAAACAACCGGATGACACAACCTGCGGACCGTCGGCCCTCAAGCTTGCCTTGGAAATTTTTGGCAAACATAAATCCATCTCGACGCTCATTGAACTGTGCAAAACCAACAGAAACGGCACATCTACCAAACATCTGATTGCAGCCATCAATGCATTAGGATTTAGTGTCCTTGCCGTCGAGTACGCGACCCTCACGCATCTGCAGAGCGCGCTCAGGTACCCGCCCAATCAGCCGCGGGCTATTCTCGTGTCGTATCTTTATGACCTGGATGAAAGGCAGGAGCCCCATCCGGACTCCGGCCACTGGGCGGTCGTATCTGCCTATTCCGCCCGCAACAGCAGAATCGTACTTTTGGACAGCGCAAGTGGCAAAAAAAAGTCGTACGCCTGGAAAGAATTTCGGGACCGCTGGATGGACTTTGACCTCAAGCGGAAAAAGATTAAAAAGGGAAGAAAAGAATTCAAACTCGTCCGCCGCTGGCAGGAACAATTACTCTTGGTGATTGCCAAGGATCCACGGTACCTTCCGAAATTTAAAATCCAAACCGCCAAACGTTTTCTCCCGGTATAAATTCATCTCATAGCTTCACTATTTCGACATATCAGGCAAGCAGCTGCTTGGTCAATATGTAGTGATAACAAATTATTTTTTGACTGATCTTCGCCTGAAAGAAGACTCAACGATCTCCCAAATCAAATCAGCAAACGTTAGTCCCGCGGCTTTATACGAAACCGTCATGCCATAGTCGTCGCTGTCGCCAAGTCCGGGGTTAGCATTGGCCTCGAGGATAAACACTTCCTCATCCCGCGTCCGGATATCCAATCTCGAGTAATCAGAAAATCCCAGATCGACGAATGCCTTCTGACTTATGCCGCGAATCTTACCCGCAAGAGTTGGGCTCAAAACCGCCAAACGCACCGATGATTCTTTATAATCCGCGTGGGCTTCATCCCACCGGCTCCCGTAGGTGAGAAACGCGTTCTCCCCGGTCGTCGTAAATACTATCTCTGCAGGCGGCAATATCGCTAATCCATTAGCTCGTTCCAGAACGGTCACCTGAAACTCCCGTCCGACGATAAACTCTTCGACAATCACCGTCTGTTTAAACATCTGTATCCTATCGTTTACGACTTTTACAAGCTCCGCGGCATCACCAACCACTGCGTCTTTGGTGAGTCCGACGCTACAATGCTGCAGTCCTAATTTCACGATCAACGGAAATTTAAAATCCCTCCGGATTGTTTCATTGCCTGTTTCGAATTTCTGCCACCGGGGGGTCGGTATGACGAAACGGTCAAGCGAGGACTTCATGAGGGTTTTATCATTGCATACCGCAAGAGCATGTTTTGATGAACCGGTAAATGGTATTTGGGTTTTGATGACGACATCCATGGCATGAACAAGTAACGCGCCATCCATCCCATCCCATTCTAAAAGATTAAAAATGACGTCAGCTTGAATACTACCTATCCGATCAATCGTATCCTCGGTGATCGGAAGCAACTCGACAGTTGCACCTTTTTGCATAAGTGCTTCCGCTACTTCCTCGGCGGATTCTTTTGTATCTTCATCCGTGGCGATATACGGGCTGTTCATCGCCCGACGGGTAGGTAGACTGTAGAGCACAGAAATATGCATAAGAGAATAATCTGCAAATGACAAATCTACAAATATACAAATGAATGACGGAATAAAAAGAATGATCTCACAGTTTCATTAGGTAACCATCGTTGAATTTGATGCTTTCATTGGTAGATTTGATTATTTGTAGATTTGTAGATTTCAGAAATTTCATTTCCGGTGAAATTTCTGGTGAATCTCCCTCAATTGCGGGTTCGTGATATGGGTATATATCTGCGTCGTCGAGACGTTTTTGTGCCCCAATAACTCCTGGATGGCGCGAAGATCGGCCCCACTAGAAAGAAGGTCCGTGGCAAAGCTGTGCCGTAGCCCGTGGGGCGTAATTTTCACCGGAAGCCGCGCTTTATGGACATATTTTTCGACACTTCGCTGGATACTCCTTGCGCTCAAGCGCCTGCTTTCTCCGGTTTTATCATCCGCGTCCGGCGTCTTTCCTGAGTATCGGATAAACATCGGTTTCCAGTCATCCTGCCGGGATTTGAGATACCGGCCGAGCCACTCTCCGGCTTTTTCCGAGACAAACACCACCCGAGCCCGTCGACCCTTGCCGATGACGCCGAATTCCCGCCGCTCAAGATTGACCTGATCGCGGTTGAGAGCCACAAGTTCCGACACCCGTAGCCCGGTCGAAAACAAAAGTTCAAGAATCGCTTTATCCCGGAATCCTTCTGGGGAACTAATCTCGGGCATATTCATGAGCCGCTCTACTGCGTCCCGTTCAAGGAATTTTATACTATGGCTCTCTGCTTTCCCAAGTTCTACCATCTCCGGTGCAACGACCGTAATCCCGCGCTTGATGCAGAATTTGAGAAACGACCGGAGCGCAATCAAATGATAATTTTGCGTCACGCGCTTGAGGGTCAAATCGTGCGCATCGGCGTAGCGTGACAAAAACAACCGGTATTCGCGGATTTTCTCTGGAGTAATGGAGGCAGGAGTAGGCGCCTTCGTCAAGGCTACGGCGTCCGAAGGGGGAGGGGAGTTAGCGCCGAGAAACGCCAAAAACCGCTCCATATAGTGCTTATAATTCCGGATCGTTAACTTGGAAACATTCCGTTCGAGTTCAAGATATTCTAAAAAATCAATGAGAAGTTTTGACAGATCCATATAAGAATGAACAGTTTGAAAGTTGTTATATCGATATGCGAAATTTGCTATTGAAATTCGAAAAACGAATTTCGATGGTCGATAACGATTATCGATGTTCTAAACGTCTATTTTCCATTTTCGATTGCATATCTATGATTGTACGACATGACACCCATTGTCAAGCACCAGTCTGATATACTGTGTCAATATGATCCTTGGCATCAAGGTCGGCCTTCAGAAGCAAAGTTTTCTCGATATCACTCAAACGAACGCCCCGTTTGCCGAAGTCTGGTTTAACGTATCTCAAATGGATGATTATACGGAACTTTTTGACACCCTCAAAGCCCGTCGTATGCAGGTCGGGCTCCATTACTGGGGCGCGCTTGAGGACGGTACATGGACCAACATTGCCTATCCAGACACGGAACTGATCAACCGTTCTGTTTCTATGATGCAGACTGCGATAGACACCGCCTCACGGCACGGCTTCCAATACGTCAATATCCATCCCGGATGCGCTGCCCGGGTCGGCATTGATTTTGACCGTCACCGGATGGATTTGCGAAGTGCCCCTGTCCCATGGGATCAATCCATACCGATATTTTTAGAAAACGCTAAAAAACTGAACGATTATGCGTGCGAGAGAAATGTCGTTTTTACGGTTGAAACGCTCCCTTCGCGCGTCGTGAAGGGCTGGTATGACACTGCAGCCCGCGCAAACCCCGCCATGATTATGAACGTCTACGAACTGCCCATAGAAGCCCTGGAACAAGCTGCAGCTGATGGCCTATGGATTGCCAATGATTTTTGCCATACAGCAGCCATCCCGTCGAGTGACCCGAGCGCCCTGTGGCAGTACCTGAAATCAAAAACCATTGCACTGGCGCCGCAGACGCGGCTCATCCATTTAGGGTTTGTCACAGCACCATTTAACGGTACGGACATTCATAACATGCTGGATCCGACAGTATTGAATTCCGACTCTGCCATGCCAAACAAATTACAGATGATTGAGCTTCTGAGATTATTTCAAAACCGCGATGATATCTGGATTCTGACGGAACCCAAAGACCGCCACGTCGAAAATTACTTTCTGGCTAAAAAAATTCTCGAAGAAGCCCTCCGCTAGCATCCCGTACTTCCCGTACATCCTGTGCTTTTTCAGCCTCAAAACAGAGCCCCTGTAGTGCCCTAGGAATGGTTTAAAAGATGTTGAATGGAGAACTGATCATCTAACTATTTGCCTAGGCAATATCCAAGCGTTTCCGGAGACCGGAAATACCAAAACACGAATAGAGACAAGCGCTATCGAGACCAAATGACAGATAAGTAAAAATAGAGGACGATCCAACTGAAACTACTAGTACTGCAATAGAAACAAAAGGTACATTATTACGACGTGTTCCACACGTACGTAAAATGTACCTATACTTTTGCGACAGCTACAAGATGTCGCAAAAGTATTATTGTACGACTACATAGGATCTGACTCCCTTCCCACACTTTCCGGCTCATTTTCCTTCCGACGGCAATCCGAGACTGAGGACTTACCGCTACTAGGACGTTTTCTCCCGGATTTGACGATAAGGGAGCATGGAAGGCCTGCCCCCCGGATGGGTTAACAATTGCCTTAGCCTGCAGCGTCCACCGTGTATTTCAACAATTGCAACGCATAAAACCCATACTCTAGAGCACTGGAGCTTCCTCTTTCGGGTGTTTTATAGGGATGATAATTTAGCGCGTAATAACGTGCTAAATGCATGATTCTGAGGCTAATAGTCCCCAAGCAGATATGGATCTCATCGCATCGCTGGGTGATTAATTTAGAGCATAACAATGCTCCAAACTAAGAAAACTCAGGCTATTTTACTCATAGCATTGCAGTTTGTTTCGGTGATATTTGGATTGCTATTATGCTCCAAATACGTATTTTCGAGGCTATTATCACAGAATATTCTCTATGAGGTATATCACAGTTTAGAGCGTAGTGACAATCCAAACATCAATACATACGCACACATTGTGTGTTCACCTGAAGCAACACGGTGCGCAGGACTATCACCCTCCGACCGACAGTGCCACCCGCTTGTGAAAAGTAGCACAGGATGTCGTGAAATTAATTATCCACATAAGCCTATAGTTTATTATTTAGCCTCAAATATAATTATATAAATATATCAAACTATATCACCCTTCACTCTCCCTTTGCCCGCCTATTTTGTTCCAAAGTTAGTTGGTTACTTTGTTACTTTGTCAATTTGTGAGTCATACAAACCCCCGCCATTTTGTGGCTATAAGAAGTATGACGAATACGATGGTGGCCACACTGCTAAACTCGATCACGGTCTTCTTATAGAGCTTATCTTCCAGATACTGTTGGGCCATACCGACGGTGCAATACAGGCAGGTCGTGAGAAAAAGTACGATTAATGCCTGTTGGACGGGCCAAAACCCAAATATCCAGGCGAGCTCCCCCATCATAAGCGCAATCCCTAAGCTGATCTGCCATACCCTGGCGCTGAGCTTTGCTTCAAGCTCAACAGACCACAGCGCCTGCAAACTAAGCGCTCCGGTGACAAGCCCAACCGCTATCCCCGTCCACCCCACAGCCAAACGAAATGAAAGAATCGTCGACACCAACAAAAAATACGTAACGAGCGTGAGAAGAAAACCCACCGAATGAGCGGCCCGCAAAAGCGCAATGGAGCGCTGCGCCGCAACGTTATAGATGTTTTCCGTGAGGATGAGCGCATACATACCCACACCATACAGGATGGCAACCGGCAGCCGGGTGAGCCACCGGACTGGTAGAAGAAAATAAAACAGCAGGACCGCAGCGGTAAACAGCGCAGGTAAGGTAAGGAGCGTAAACCATTCGACACCCCGCAGATCTTCCCTCAGTCCAAACGCCGTCAGGAGATATGACGCAATACTCAAAAGGAGAACAAGCGGATAGCGCATATCCGGATGGGCGATCTGCGTCACGACCAGTCCCGCGGTCAACACAAGCGTGATGATGACAAACTGCTGACGCTTGGAGAGGAGGATTCGTCGCTGCCAACGATGAAATAATTTCCGGATATACTGCATCATATTATTCCCCTTCTCCATTGGTATATACCCGCGCAATATCATCCAATTCCTCCAGAGTCTCTACCAGTTTCGCGACACGGGCTGTATCACTCTGCGACAGGGCCACGGTCGACTTAGGTTTTTGGACGATATCTGCCCGGATGATCTGGACGCCCGAAGACTCAAGCGCCGTCCGCAAGGCAAACAATTTCGCCGGGTCCGTAAACAGAATATACGCATCCGGCTCTTCCAGACAATCTGAAGCACCCAAATCCAGAGCCAGGCTCATCATCGAATCAGAATCTCGTGTTCCTTTTTGGACAATCACAACACCCACATGTTCAAACAAGTAGCCGACTGATCCGCTCCCCCCTAAACTCCCACCGGCTACTTCAAGCAGGTTGCGCAACACTGATACGGTCCGCTGACGGTTATCTGTCGCCGCCTCTATCAGGATTGCGACTCCGCCCGGGCCAAAACCTTCGTACAGGATAGTTTCAAAACTCCCGGTATCCTCGCCCTTCGCGCGGGCAATCGCACGATCAATATTCGCTTTGGGCATATTCACTTCCCGCGCTTTTTCGATAGCGAGACGCAGCCGGAAGTTTCCGTTAGGATCGGCAACTCCCCCGCCTTCGCGCACGGCAGTCGTGATGGCACGAGCGGCTTTGGTAAACTCCCGGCCTTTGACGCTATCCGTTACGGCTTTCTGATGTTTGACTTTGCTCCATTTAGAATGCCCTGACATAGTAAGTCAAAAAGTCAAAAGTCTTTAATGTCTATAAAGTTGAGCTACTTTAAGGACTTGACGGACTTTCTAACTTTATGGACTTTATTGTATCTTCTCCCTTGACTTTTCTCAACAAAAACCGCTACACTGCCTCATTACCGTATGACAGCAATCCCCACTGCCCAAGCCGCCATCGCCGCCGCCCTCACGCATAATTGGAAAGAAGCAATTCATGTAAACACCCAGCTCCTTAAAGAAAATCCCAATGACATTGCCGCCCTCAACCGTCTGGGGTACGCGTACGTGCAAAACGGACAGCGCACGCTGGCCAAAACCACCTTTGAAAGGGTGCTCAAACTTGACGCCTATAACCAGATCGCACTCAAACACACCAAAAATTTGGGGTCAGTCAAAAAAAAGGTCATGGCTACCCTTCCCTCAGCCCCCCATATCTCTCCCCTTTCGTTTCTTGAGGAACCGGGGGTGACCAAAATCGTCGCGTGCGTCAATCTCGCACCGTCCCAGACACTCGCTGCCCTCACCCCGGGCATGGAGATGATCCTCAAGACGCGAAATCATTGTGTAGAAGTGCGCCTCTCCCCCAACATGTATGTCGCGGCTCTTCCTGACGATCTTTCGTACAAACTCCTGCGTCTGATGGCCTCCGGAAATGCCTACCAGGCGATCGTCAAAAGTGTCGATAAAAAATCGCTCATCCTCATGCTTCGGGAAGTGACGAGAGGTAAAAAATTTGCAAACCAGCCGAGTTTTACCGCGCCGACGATCTCGCTCTCCGGATCGCCCATCAGTGGGGCGGTCGATCATGAGGGAGAAAAGTCAGCAGGTACCGGTGGCGAGGATGCCGATGTGAGTGAGGATGAACCCACAGAAGAATCAGAATAACTCCCCACTCCCCAGGGCAACCGTGATATCCACGTCCGCATCCTTTTCTGTTGACTCCAGATACCTGCACCCGAGCGTGTCCTCGAGAAACCGTCTTGTCTTGTGGTGCGTGCGCCCGGTATTACTTTGGAAACTGCACCCTTGTTGCGCGTGATCATCATTCTCAAGGGCAACGACGGACAGTCCTGCGTGACTCAAGACCCGCGCAAATGCCGCTCCGCGGCCGGCTACACCGGTCGTATTGACCACACGCACCCGGAGCTCTTCCCGCCTGACGGCATCAATCTCAAAAAGTCCGGCTGTGCGCGTATCATACTTCTCTCCATCCAAGACGCGAGTTTGGCTGCCGTCCGGTAGCACCACGTTACTCGTCACCCCACCCTCAACCGCGTCAAACTCCTCGACCGCGTCAGGACGAATCCACAGAATTGTCCACCATAACCGCAGTTGCAGAGCCATTGATAGTCCGCTGCGCTTTTCTGACAGCATAGCCCAGGGAGATAGCGCCTCGCGTACGGTTTGTATGGATTGTACGCCGCGCAGCACGCCTTTAATCGGTACAGCAAATGCCCGGGACAGACTCCTGCGATAGATATCGTTATTTTTCGCGTCGAGCGCCTCAAGCCGCTCGAGGGATCCAATCGGCAAGAGGCCGAGGTCATGAACCCCAGTAATGCGGACATCGACGGGGACGCTCAGGATCGTTACTTTTTTCCGTGCACTGTCCCATGAGACGATCCGGACCGGATCACCGGCCAACGCGATGGTCGTGCGCTCCGTCGGAAGCGCCAGGGCTACGGACCAGATACCCCAGGCAACCATACCCATGAGGAGCATTGATAAAAGGATGAGGATGTGGAACGAGTAGCGTTTTCCGAGGCGTTCATGGATGTGGTTTTGACCCATACACCCAGTTTACCATTCTTTCTTGCCTTTTTTGATGATCTCGACTTGCGGCAGTTGCCACGGGGAATCCGAGCCCATTTGCTTCTGGGCTTTTTTCTCAAGCGTCGATTTCTTGAGCTTCTTCTTATCGCCTTTATAAAATCCACCGAATGAGCCCATATGATAAATTAAAACTTAAAAATGTAAACTTTAAAATGTATCAAAAAAAAGTTTCAAGTTTAAAGTTTAAAGTTTAAAGTTTAAAGTTTAAAGTTATTCTATATCCATTTTTTCTTCAAATCAAGAAGCGTTCCGTCCCCGATTGCCTCACGGATCTGCCGCATCAACCGATGGATAAACCAGAGATTATGGATCGTCGCAAGCCGGTAACCTAAAAGCTCACGCACCCGGAACAGATGATGGATATACGCCCGCGTGAAATGGTGGCACGTGTAGCACCCACACCCTTCCTCAATCGGCCGCTGATCCTCTGCATAATGCATTTTTGTAATATCTAATTTCCATTTATTTATTGGATTATTTGATGATTGGATTATTGGATTATTCCCGATTAGGACGAGTCCAACTCGTCCTAATCGGGTGGGCTGTACGCAGTCAAACGTATCCATGCCCCGCTCAACCAGGGCAAAGATATCATCAATTTCTCCGACTCCC
>CAZLDC010000027.1:6463-10610 GCA_964558385.1 uncultured Gammaproteobacteria bacterium | reverse complement strand
ACCCGTGGATCACGGCTCATATCCACCAAACCGGCGGTCAGGTATTCGTCATTTGTCCGCTGATCGACCAGTCCGAGACACTCCTCGCGGTCAAATCAGCGAAAGCCGAATATGAACGCTTATCCTCCCTGTTCCCCGGGTTTACCCTCGGACTTCTGCACGGCCGCATGAAGCCCAAAGAAAAAAATGACGTGTTAGACCGCTTCCGGCGCGGCGAGATCCATATCCTTGTAGCTACACCGGTCGTCGAAGTCGGCATCGATATTCCAAATGCGACCATCATGGTCATTGAGGCAGCTGAACGATTTGGTCTATCCCAACTCCATCAACTCCGCGGCCGGGTAGGACGCGCAGATCTGCAATCCTATTGTCTTTTATTTACCCAGCAGGAGGAAGAGCTCACCCTGACCCGACTCAAGGCTATGGAAACCACCCATAGCGGTCCGCTCCTCGCTGAAATCGACCTCCAACTTCGGGGTCCGGGTGAACTTTTTGGCACCCGGCAACATGGGATACCGGATCTTCATATCGCGCACTGGACTGATGCCGCCCTTATCGCCGAAGCAGGAGTATCCGTAAAAGCATTGGTGACGCGTGACCCCACCCTCACCCGATTTCCCCTCTTGAGGCAAAAGCTCGAGGAGAGTACAATAAAAAGCACAGTACAGGATTAGTATACTTTAAAATTTAAACTTTAAACTTCAAAATTTAATCGAATGGAAAGTTTACATTTTAAAGTTTTAATTTTTAATTAAGATATGGCACCACTCCCAAAAAGAAGACATTCAACCCGCAGAGGCGGCAAACGGGAAGCAGCATGGATGAGAGCATTTCAGCTCCCCAGCTTCATCCGTTGTCCGAATTGTGCGGCGCTCCGGCTTCCGCACCGTGCGTGCCGTGCGTGCGGCTGGTATGATGGCAAAGCGGTTGTTGTAAAACGGGAGAAGAAAATGAAAAAATAGCGTGTCATGTGTCACGTGTCATGAAAACCATGGTACGTGACACCTGATATATGAAGCATTCATGAAAACCTCTCAAGATCCCCGGCATCAGAAACGAATCGATGTGATGCAGCAGTTGTTTGCCTATTCGTTTCAACAAAACGCTTCCTATGATCTCATCAGCTCTATCCTCCCGACGCTGCCCGGTCTGGATGCGAGCGTTCAGAACGCTGCTCCCGAATGGCCAACGGATAAAATCGCGAAAATCGACCTTGCGATTCTGCGACTGTCTGTGTACGAATTGACCGTAGATAAAACCGAGCCGCCCAAGGTCATCATCGATGAGGCAGTAGAGCTTGCCAAAGCCTATGGCAACGAAAACAGCCCGAAATTTGTCAACGGAGTACTGGGAACGATATTAAAAAAATTAACCTAATTAACCTAATTGACCTAAGTTCTAAACTTTAGATCAATTAGAAATTAGAATAATTAGAAATTAATCGATATGACCTTTGACGATCTGCAGCAAGCCATCGGTGTAACCTTTACAGACAAGGAACTCCTCAAGTCCGCGTTCTATCACCGCTCCTTCCTCAACGAGGACCGCACGATCAAAGAGTCAAACGAACGGCTTGAATTTTTAGGGGACGCGGTGCTTTCATTTCTCACCTCGCACTTTCTCTACGGAGCCTATCCGGACGAACCGGAAGGAACACTTACCAATATCCGTTCGAGCCTCGTAAAAACAACGAGTCTTGCCGATACTGCGCGGCAGCTTAAGCTTGGGGATCTATTATTTTTAAGCCATGGCGAGGAAGACTCGGGGGGGCGCACAAACGGATCGCTTCTCGCGGACACCTTTGAGGCGCTTCTTGGAGCGATATTTCTCGATCAGGGGATTGACAGCGCCAAAAAATTTCTGAAAGATCACCTGTTTCCTAAAGCCGGGGACATCGTCAAGAACAAATCATATATCGATTACAAAAGTCTGCTGCAGGAAATTATCCAAAGTCAATCCCGCATTTCCCCGACGTATACCGTCACAAAAAGCGAGGGGCCGGACCATGCAAAAACCTTTTGGGTAGAAGCAAAAGCTGGAGACCGGGTCCTCGGGAGTGGCATGGGGAAGTCTAAACAGGAAGCGGAGGCTGATGCGGCCACCAACGCCCTTGCCGCCATGGGCAAACCTTGATATAATGGAAAAGCGAAATTCGGCGTAGCGACATTCGAAACTCGTAATAGAAATTCGAGAGGTGAAAGGTGACTAATCCATTATCGATTTTCTATAACGATTTTCTATTTTCGAAACAACGATTTTCCAATTTCAGATCATGGTAAAAATCCGACTCACTCAAACCGGTTCCAAAAACCGAAAATCCTACCGCCTCGTCGCTATGGAGGAAGGCAAGCGTCGCGATGGCCGCGCAATAGAATTTTTGGGCTTCTACAATCCACTGGTCAAACCGCCGCAAATTACGATTAAACGCGATCGTGTACAATACTGGCTCTCCGTAGGGGCACAACTTACTCCGGCTGTAGACAAATTAATGAAGGCCTGATATGAAAGACACCCTCCTTTTTCTCGTCCAGTCCATCGTCGACCACCCCGATGATGTCATCGTCACAGAAGTCATCCATGAAGACCGTACCATCCTTGAACTTGCGACCAATCCCGAAGACATGGGCAAAGTCATCGGAAAAGCCGGACGGATTATCCGTGCGATCCGGGACCTCGTCAAGCTCTGTGCCGCCAAACGCGGGGTTTACGTGGACGTAGAGCTTATCGAGAATAAACAAATAATTGAATAACGAAATAAGTGAATTAGAGAATAAGCAATGAAGGGGATTAATATTTCCTGATTCTATTATTTCCTTATTCGTTTATTTCATTATTCTATTATTCCCCGATGTATGACGATCACGATCCTCACCCTCTTCCCCGACATGTTCCGCGGCCCCTTTGATCAGTCTATCGTAAACCGGGCAAAACTAAACCATGCTGTAGAGATTAATCTCGTACAAATCCGCGACTATGCTGACGATTCCTATAAATCCGTCGATGACCATCCGTACGGCGGGGGAATTGGGATGGTGATGCGGGTCGATGTTATCGACAAAGCTTTGAGCAAAGTCAAATGTCAAAAGTCAAATGTCAAATGTAAAGAACGCATCATACTGCTCGATCCCCGTGGGACACCCTTTATTCAAGCAAAAGCCAGGGAACTGACCAAATTTGATCATCTCATCCTTATCTGCGGTCACTATGAAGGCGTCGATGAGAGGGTAACATCACTCGTCGATGAGTCTGTCTCCATCGGCGAGTATATCCTTACCGGCGGAGAGATACCGGCCATGGCCGTGACGGACGCTGTGGTCCGTCTCCTGCCCAATGTGCTGAAAAAAGAAGCAACATCCTCTGAGTCATTCTCTCTCCATACACCACCATTCTCCATTCTCCATTCTCCCGTATTAGAATACCCCCAATACACGCGACCGGAGCAATATAAGGGTATGAAGGTGCCTGAAGTGCTCCTTGGCGGAAATCATAAAAACATTGAGGCGTGGAGACGGGACCACGCTACCGTGCGAACGGATCGCGCTTCCCGCCGGAGGAAAACGGCGTAAGACTCTCGCCTCCAAAACTCGTCATATCCGGATATTGGGCGATTTTTTTGACAATCTCTTCTTCTTTGGTATTGAGCGGTACGACCGGTGAACCAATGCTGCCGACTTTTGGCGGTACCGGCTGATAATACGCGGTGAGGGAGACTCTTGCTTGCGTCGTGCCAAGGGCGCCAATCGACAAATCAAAACTCGATACATCAAATAACCGTTTGATCGCGTTGATTTTGGAGACAAACGCACGGATTTGATCGTACGAACCGGATACTGTCACCGTGAGCGGCAGTCCGCTTGCTCCGATTTTTTTCTCGGCCGCGGATTGACGGATCGCGCTGCCCGTCGCGAGCGATCCTGGGCTTAAAAGACTCAAGTCCACGAGCGTCACGCCGGAGGCCTGGGCGAGACTCTCCACTGAGCCTACGACCGTGGGTACGGACTTTTCCTGCGGTAGGGCCGTGAGCATCATGAGAAGCTGACTCCTGACGTCTTCTTCATTCATAGACTCGAGAATCGAAAGTTTTCCGGCCAGTCCATCGATCTCTTTTCTCTCCACCTCCAAATTCTCATAGAGCTCCCTAGTAGCC
>CAZLDC010000027.1:0-6453 GCA_964558385.1 uncultured Gammaproteobacteria bacterium | reverse complement strand
ATAAAAACAGAGAAGCACGCACTCGTCTCATCAGCTTCTTCACCATCTTGTTCCGCTCTAACGATCGTTCATCACTTTTCTTTAACACTCTCACGAACGATCTATTCTTCCGAAGCTCTTTCAGGATCTCTTTTCTCACCACCTCCAAATTGTCATAGAGCTCCCTAGTAGCCCGAATCCCCGGTATGATCGCAAGCACCAGAGCGACGGCGCTAAAGAGTACGATCACACCGGACACGACAAATCCCTGATAAATAAGTAAAAATCGTCTGATATATCGATACATACGGAATTCCCGCTAAAAAATCGGTGTAAAAAGTACGGTCATGCGTACACTTCCGTCTTTTTGATATTGGACAGACTCCAGCACCGGATTGGCAATCGTTTTATCCGCAACTTCCGTGAGAATTCGCTCCACCACACCAAACGTCTCCTCCAAGGTCGAGCTCGTAATCGTCAGATTCACCTCATCGTTTTCATTGACAGCAAATGATGTCCGGTTGCCTGTCCGGGTCAGACGGTTGATAAGATCCAGGACACCAAGCCATGCGTGCTGCCCTTCGACCAGCCGACCCACGATGCCGATGCGGTCTTTGAGGGTAGCAAACAATCCCTCTTTGCGCAGTTCCCGGCTGATCGCCTGTACATACGCTTCCTTCTGGGTTAGCGCCTTGGCGTATTGATTCCGTATTATTACGTAGCCTGCGCCAAAAAATACCCCTGTCAAAAAAAGCACGATGAGTACGATGAGACTCGTCATGCGAAGCTGTTCTTCTATCGCGAGAAGCTGAGGCGAAAGGACGGTTTTTGCTTTGAGAAGATTGATGGCAGATGATTTTGGCATAGTGTTGTTGCTCTCCTGCGGGATCAGCGCAGCGCAAGCCCGACGGCGACACTAAACACCGGGCCTTCCGGATCCAAAACAGAAAACCGGGCTTCCCGGGAGAGCCCAATCCAGGGATTGGCAAGCTGCACCTCAATCCCAAGGCTCTCCGCCATTGATACGACCATACCCGGTACTTTGGCTGTCCCTCCGGAAAGAATGACCACACCGATATGTTCATCCTTATACTTCTCCTGGTAAAACGCCACCGCGCGTTTGATCTCTGCGGTAATCGTATCCATGATGGGCGCGACAGCCGCAGCAATTTTCCCTTCGAGTTTATCCTTCTCTATCCCGTAGGTTTTTTTAAACTCCTCCGCCTGGGAGATCTCAAATCCAAACGATTGCGCTACGGCACGGGAAAGCGCTTCACCGCCGGAGCTCATGGACCGGGTGAACGCGAGGATACCGCCCCGCACGATAGCAAGGTCAGTAGTCTGCGCTCCCAAACTTACGACCATCACCGTGCGCACCGAGGTGGTCGTCCGGATAAGCGCCCGGGACGCCGCGATGATCTCCGTCTCAACGGCAACGGGAGTCAGTTCCGCATACTCCAGAATCGTCACATATTTCTCAACGAGCGTCTTTGGGCTCGCGACCAGCAGGACTTCCATTTTATTGGTCCCCGTATCTTTGCTGTCGCGAAGGACGCTAAAGTCGACCGTCACCTGATCCAGGGGCATGGGAATATACTGTTCTGCTTCCCATTTGATGGCGCTCGTGAGCTCCCGCTCTGAGAGGGACGGTACGTCGATGACGCGGGTAAATACCTGGGACTCGGGAAGGGCGATGTTGACGTTTTTGGTGTGGGCGCCGGTTTCCTGCCATAATTTTTTGACAATCATCGCAACACCCTCCACATCCTGCGGGTTCACGCCGGTCAGCGCTTTAGGCGGTGTCGGGATAGAACCGGCCGCCAAAACAACTGCCTCATCCTTCCGGCGGCCTATTTCCACGAGTTTGATACTATGCGATCCGATGTCGAGACCAATGATAGAGTCCATAACAATCTAATGAAATCTGCAAATAAACAAATCTACAAATCCGACAAATAAATACGTAAATATTGAAATTATTCAATCATTCATTTGCAGATTTGCCATTTGTAGATTTGCAGATTGTACGTTAATGTCCAAACGATCCCTGGCTGTAGATGACTGAGTCAAACACAGAAGGAGGGGAGCGGTATTGCTGGTAAACGACAATTTTTCTGGTAATTCCGGTGCCGCTTGTACCGGTTGATTCCAGTTTGCTCCCCTGTAGCGGTAGGACACCGGTTGCGTTCACCGCAAGACTGGTATCACCATAGACCGGCGTTAACCGGAGCATCAGGAGCGTATCTACGCCTGGGTTGATCACGGGCGTAAAACTTCCGAAGGTGATCGTTTGTTTGTAGGTCGTACCCGTACCGGCTCCGCATCCGCCGGTGGCGGCAGTGACACCGGAAAACTTATTGGTCAGCGCCCGCGTGCTATCGGGGTCATACGCTCCTTTGGCGACACGATACGCCCCGCCGGCAGTTTTATAAAGTACTGTGGCTATCATCGCCGGTGTCGTTGTCTCACCGCTCCAACACACGTCCATGCTTGCCGCGGTATACGTGGGTGTTTCCGCTAAACTTCCATCCGCATTGTGACCGACAAGCCACAGAGTTTCTGTCGCACCCCGGTTGACTTTTTTGGGAAACACATACGCACCGGATGCGCCACCAATATCCGCTTTTGTGACGCTATACGTGACGCCAGCGGTAAGCACCTGTACTCCCTGACTTCCGACTCCGGACTGAAGCGCTTCTTCTATCCCCGCTTCGGCTGCGCTAAATGCGCGGGAGGATTGGGTAATCTGATCGCTGATCGTCACATCCGTCGTGGATCTCGCGATAAGCGATAGCGCGACCGTTGTGGCGATAGACAGGACGAGGAGGCTAATGAGCAATACCTGTCCCTGTTGATGGTTGCCTCGTATCTGCATATATATCTCGTCCTTACTATTGTAGGCAGGACCAACAAAAAATTTC
This sequence comes from uncultured Gammaproteobacteria bacterium, assembly GCA_964558385.1. Taxonomy (GTDB): domain Bacteria; phylum Patescibacteriota; class Microgenomatia; order UBA10105; family UBA927; genus CAZLDC01. Next base: position 3,553 of record CAZLDC010000027.1, on the reverse strand, counting down.
AAGAGCAAAACCTCCGCCTATTGACTGCGCAGAGAAATGCTCGTTTGAAACGATGTACTCGCTTTTTCAAACTGGTCTACAGGCAAGCCCTTTTGAGATAGCTGGAACGTAACTTTGAGGGCCTTGGGGACCCCGGCGATAGACGTACAATAAAAAAGCAAGCTATCCGCATCGCAACTGTCCCCCCCAAGCGTTACGGCATTACTGGTCAAATACTCCGTTCCGGAGCTGCTTTGGGATGCGATCCGCGTCACCGTTCCATCAAGTGCGCAACCGATTGTCGTCTCCCCTCCGCCCGGCGCCATAACCGCGGCACTGGGAGTAGATACGCTGCCATCCGCAGAGCACGTGGCGCTGATCGTTCGCGCATTTCTGACCATCCGTTCGATGAGGGCAAGCGCGTACTCGCCGTTTTGCTTGACATCCGTCAGCCGCTCAACTTTCGTATTGCTTCTGGTTGTGGTAAAAAATGCCTGCGCGAGCACCGTCCCCAAGCCGGATATGATGGCTACAGCCACAAGAAGCTCGATTAATGTAAAACCCTTATTTTTTTCATTTTTCATTGGTAGTATTGGTAGTATTTGACTATTGGTAGTATTGATATTATTTCCACTGCGTGAAATACGTCGTGATGGGTACGGAAAACGATTTATTCCCGTCAATCCAGGATACCGTCACATCCGCTTTCATTTTCGGATCATTCCAGGTAAACGTCACTTGTCTCGTGTAATACGCATCAATGTTTGGGTTGCAGCTGCCGGACATGGCCGTCCAAACTCCTGCCTTATCCAGGCACCACGATAGGGGAGTAACCCCTCCGTATGCGAGAAACCCGGTCCAACCACCATCCCGAAGGGCTCTGGCAATCTCAATCCCTTCCTGCGCATATTGCACCGCCTGACTACGGGCTTTTCCGTATTGAGAAGCTTTCAGCGTAATGCTCGTCCCGAAAATGAGCCCAGTCACGAGCAGGACGACGACCCCGATTGCGACCACGACCTCCGCAAGCGTCTGCCCGGATTGAGGTAATGCATTTGTTCTTTTTATTTGTTTCATTGGATTATTTGATTATTGTCTCGCGGAGCGAGATCCCGCTTCGCGGGAGATTATTCTCTCGCCTAGGGCGAGAGGGTCACTTCGCTCATATCACCGCTTCGCATAACCCGAAACTGAAATGACTGGCTCGCACCTGTCACGGTGATCGTCACATCCGATGCAATCCCGCGGCTCAGGACGCCGAACAATATCGTCGAGGGAACGGGAGAAAACGCGAGACCTGACTCAAGCGTTACGGTTTTGCCCTCTCCCGCGAGTCCCTCCGTACACGAGGCCTGCATCGAATAGAGATTCGCCGCAAAGGTCACCTGATACCCCTTCAGCTCGCTGCAGCCGCTTGCGGGCTTATCACCGTTATAGGCACGGGACTGAATGAGCCGGAGATTGTTTTTCACGGTCAGGATCGCATTTCGCGCCTTTTGGGTATCGTTATAGGTATTATAATTTGCGACAATACCCCCGGTCACGACCATCACGATCGCCACGGAAACAAGAAGCTCGATGAAGGTAAACCCAGCACCATGCTTCTGGTGCTGGATAAACCCATTAGGGGCTTTTAACACCATAATTGTGACTGTTGTTCGTATCCGGTGTGCAAGTGTCGGTTGGATTTTCCGATTCGATAAGAGCGCTCAGGCAATACCCGTAATAATTGCCACCCGAGAGATTTGTCGCCGTATACCGGTATACTTGCGTACTCGATTTCGGATCAGATGGGATGGCGGGAAGATATGTCGATACGAGTAGGGTCGAAAGCCCTGAGGCATCAGCCCAGCTGCCGCTGCCGGTATTGGGATAATACCCGTTATCCGCGCGGTACATCTCGAGGGCCGACCGCAGCTGCTCGACATCCCCTTTGCGCTTGGCATCCCGGGACCGTTTATTGACCGATCCGTACGACACGACTCCGATAGAGATGAGTATCGCGATGATCGTGACGGCAACCAATACCTCGATAAGGGTAAACCCAGCCCCACTTTTTTTGGGTAACATGGAAGCAATCGTTCCGCCAAGACGAAATTCATGAGCGTTATTCTCAATTTCTTGTAAAAAGTGGAGCTGGGTAAATCCTTTTTTCATATCTTCACTGTACGTTCTTCACGCAATAAAAACCCACATATCCGGCAGGCAGTGACCCCTGATCGCCGGTACAATCAGTCGTCGCATTGGACCCGCTCTCAAGCGCTGCGCACACGCAGTACGACGAAGCGCTGCAGTTGTACCAATCGGTCGTGTCGGTATACGCCGTTGCGGTTTTCGGATCCTTAGGCATTCCATTCGGCATGTACGTGGTGGTGGTGGCAAGATCGCTACAAATGGTCGGATAAACACCGCTGTTATCTGTATAATATTGTTCAAATCCGCTCTGCAGAGCTTTGAGATCGCTTTGCCGCCGACTATCCCGTGTCTTTTTCTGAGCCGTCGTATAAGCAAATGTTGCAATCGAGATCATGATGCCGACTACCGCAATGACAATCAGGATCTCGATGAGCGTAAAACCACGCGTATTTTTCATACCAAAGCATACCACCAGGCAATCAATGGCGCTCCCCAAAGGTGAGCAATCACCGTTCCCAATACGAGAAACGGTCCGAATGCAATCCGGCCTTTAAGCTTTCTGCGTCCCAGTAAAATCAGTATGACACCCGCTCCCGCACCCGTCAAGAACGCGAGGTACGAAGCAAGAACAACATGGGGAAACCCTACCATCAGTCCCATGAGAAACGCAAATTTCACATCCCCGAGTCCCATGCCGCGCCCCCGGGTAATCAACCAAAGAACGAAGAAAAATGCGGAAGCGCTAAGCGCTGCTAACACATTCTCCCCAATCACCCCAATTGACCCTATCACCCCAACGACTCCAGCAACCACCATGCTGTCTGGGATAATCTGATACTTTAAATCCGCGACAACTATCACAAGAAGCGAAGAAAAAATAAGCCACTGGCCTATCAAAGCCAGGCTTTGGGGAAATTCGAAAGCCTGGCTTTGTATAGCGATCACCACAAACCCCACTGCCGTCACCAATTCAACGACCGGATATTGCCATGAAAGTATTTTATGGCACCTCCGGCACCGTCTACGCTGGAGTATAAAAGAGAGCAGGGGAATGAGCTCAAACCAGCGGAGTGTTTTTTTGCAGTGATCGCACCGGGACCGGCTCGAAATCACATTTTGACCGCGAGGCAGACGGTCAATAAGCACGTTGAGAAACGATCCCATCGCAAGACCAAAGATAAATACTATGAATTCCATCATTTCTTAGTATAATCGCTACACCGGTCTTTTACTATGAAGATACTCGAACATTACACATGGGACATTGTGGCATTAACGGCGATAGCAACGGTTATTGGAGTCTTTTTCTTCCGTTTTTTTTGGCCTGAACCTACACTCCTCGTCACTCCGGATTTTGGCAGAAGTGACGCATGGCACTTCAGTTTTGCGACCAAATATGCCCTCTCCGAGAGCCTCGCCCGTGGGGAGCTCCCTTTGT
>CAZLDC010000026.1:0-10628 GCA_964558385.1 uncultured Gammaproteobacteria bacterium | reverse complement strand
ATTTTTCTTGAGATCCCCGATCACGCGGGCGGCGGTATCGAGCCGCTCATTGAGCTGTTTGGCATTCTCCTGCAGGAGTTTGGATACATCTCCTGTTTGCCCGCGCATCGCTTCATTGAGCGTCTTGTTTGTATGCTCGACAGAAGCCTGCATGCTTTTGAGCCACTCCGTCATCGTCGTATCCACTGGCTTCTCGCCAAGCTTTCCCAATTCCCGCTTCACGAGCCACGCAAGCACCACAAATCCTCCAAGGATAACGAGAATCAGCAGGATATATTCTGAATTCATATTACCGTGTTACCATGTTTAGAACATAAGTCATCATACTGTTTTCAAGGGAGTTCTATGGGGTCATTGTACCATCCTCACAAAACGTCCTACAATGATGCTATGCTTCGATCGCACCGTTCCCCTTGGTATCTCATTATCGGAATTTTTGGAATCAGTACGCTTGCATGGTTTTCCAACACGTATGCCCCTGATTCGTGGCAGACCATCATGGTGTTTTTCTTGCTCCTGGTCACCATCATCGCTTGTGCACTCCTCGCGGTCATCAAAAATATACGCCATGTCATTCTCATGACCGGCGGCATCCTCACGATTCTCGCGTTGCGCTCCTTGGGTCTACGAGAAATTATCTATCCACTGCTTCTGGTCGCAACGCTTATCTCCCTTGAGCTCGTGCTGCGGAAACGGTAGAATGAAGCAATCATTATGGCTAAAAAATTTTTTATCACGAGCGCAATCCCCTACGTCAATGCCGCACCCCACGTCGGACACGCGCTCGAATTTGTGCAAACCGATACGATAGCCCGGTATCATCGGCTCATCGGCGATGATGTCCGTACACTGTGTGGTGGAGACGAAAACGCGCTCAAAAACGTCCAAGCTGCAGAGAAAGCAGGGGCACCGGTACAGGAATTTGTCGACCGTAATAATACCCTTTTTATCAAATTAGCGGACAACCTAAACGCCCGTTATGACATCTGGCAAAAAGGAAGCGACCAGATCCATCATTTTTCATCCAGTCAAAGACTCTGGGAACTGTGCGTCCAAAAAGGTGATATTTATGAAAAATCCTACGAGGGGCTTTACTGCGTCGGATGTGAGACATTTTATGAACCGGAAGAATTAAACGAAAACGGCGAATGCATTGAGCATCCCGGCAAACCTCTGGAAAAAGTGAAAGAAAAAAATTGGTTTTTCCGTCTAAGCAACTATGAAAAACCGATCAAGGACATGATTCTAAGCGGACAACTGGATATCGTCCCGCAGAAGAGAAAAAATGAAGTGTTGGCGTTTTTGGAACGGGGACTGCAGGATATCAGCATCTCGCGCTCTAATGAGCGCGCAAAAAACTGGGGGGTACCGGTACCCGGCGATCCATCGCAGCGGATGTATGTTTGGTTTGATGCGCTCAATATCTACCAAAGCGGTGTGGGGTTCGGGTGGGATGATAAAAACTATAAGAAATGGTGGCCCGCGGATCTGCACGTCATCGGCAAAGGCATCACCCGTTTTCATGCGATCTACTGGCCGGCGTTTCTCCTGTCTGCCGGCCTTACGGCACCCCGGCAAATTTTCACCCATGAATATTTTACGGTGAACGGTCAAAAAATGAGCAAAACCCTAGGTAACGTCATCGATCCCATGATGCTTATTGATACATACGGGGCAGACCCGCTGCGGTATTATTTTCTTGCAAAGTTTTCCCCATTTAACGACGGAGACTTTTCAGAAGAAGAATTCAAAAAAACCTATAACGCCGACCTTGCCAATGGACTGGGAAATTTAGTTGCACGGGTGGGAAAAATGGCGAAAAATTTAAACTTTAAACTGAAAACTGTTAACTTTTCCGAACTCAATACCGGGAATTATAAAAAGGCGACGGAGGAGTACCGGTTCAATGATGCACTTGCCTGTGTGTGGGAACAAGTGAAAGCGGCAGATAAACATATCGATGAACATGAACCGTGGAAGCTGACGGGTGACGCGCTCCATGCGGTTCTTGAAACATCCATCAATCAAATCATAGAAATCGCGACCCTGCTCCAGCCGTTTCTGCCCACAACCGCCAAAAAAATTCTCGATCAGTTCAAGGGGCCTACAATCACAGTACAACCACCCCTATTCCCCCGCCTTACATGATTTCTATTGGATTATTGGTAATATTGGATAATTGGATTATTGGATAATTATGTACATCGACACTCACTGTCATCTCAACTTTCCTCAATACGATACGGACCGAGCCATGGTCATCGGGAATGCCAAAAAAGCAGGGGTCAAGCTGTTTATCAATCCCGGTGTTGATCTATACTCCTCCAAACAAGCCGTAGCGTTATCCCAAAAACATCCCGGTGTCATCTACGCCGCAGTCGGCATCCATCCCTACGAAGCTCAACACGACCCGGATGTCAGAGAATTAGAAAAAATTATTCTCGAAGTAACGAAAAAACGAAGTAACGAACCAACGCCTCTCGTTGCCATCGGCGAATGCGGACTGGACTATCATCAATACACCGGAGAGCAGGCACTCGGTAAAAAAGACAAACAGAAGCGTCTCTTTGCCGACCAGCTCGAGCTTGCATTCAAATATAACCTCCCCGTCATCTTCCACTGCCGCGATGGCTATGATGACTTCTTTGAAGTTATCGATAGCGTTGCTAAACCAACGCAGGAGATTTACCCCGAGGCTTTGCGAGGGGTCATCCACTGCTTTTCCGGAGGACTTCAGGAGGTGCGACAAGCGCAAAAACGGCGATTGTTTATAGGATTTGACGGCAATGTCACCTACTCCAAACACCTGCAGTCCATCATTCCCGAAATTCCCCTATCCATGATGCTTCTGGAAACCGACAGTCCGTATCTCACCCCAGTCCCCCACCGGGGGACACGCAACGAACCTAAATACATTCCGCTGATCGCCCGCGAAATTGCAAGACTTCATGGCACATCTGTCAAAGATGTTGAGGACTGCACGACAGCAAACGCAAAAAAACTTTTTCCTGCATTGATTTGATTATTGTTTTATTGGATGATTGGTAGTATTGGTAGTATTTGATCATTGCTATGACTATCTCTGTCATCATTCCTGCGTATAACGAAGAAAAATATCTGCCTCGTACTCTTGATTCAATTCATCGGCTCAACAGAAAACCGGATGAAATTCTCGTTGTAGACGGGGGATCAACGGATAAGACAGCCAGTGTCGCGAAAGCGCATGGCGCCCGGGTTATCACCATCCCTCATCGAGGTATAGGATTTGCACGTCAAAAAGGATTGGAAGCGGCTAAAGGAGATGTAGTTGCATTCACGGATGCTGACACCATTGTACCGGACAATTGGCTCTCAATTATTGAAGCGACTCTCTCAAAAAAAGGAGTCGTTGGTGTATTTGGTAATTTTATCGTCCCTGACGGAAAGCTCCCCTACAGAATCTATGTCAATACCATTCAACAGGTTGGCAACTGGCTTTGGTGGCACGTATTACGCATTCCTTGGGCACCGGGTCAAAATACAGCGTTTATCCGAACCGCCGGAATAACCGTTGGCGGATATCCGATCGATTTCAAAATCGCAGAAGATATTGAAATGGCCAGACGTCTCATGAAAATAGGGACGCTCGTCTATCGATCTGATCTCTTGGTCACAAGCTCAGGCAGACGCGGCAACGAAGGAATTGGGCTGCTCACCCGGGCGCTGAAAGTGTTTATCTATTACTTCCTATTTCGCCGGGCTGATATCATAGGATTTCCGGACATTCGTTAATCGTCCGGACAGTGGTATAATAAGAGCGTATTTATGCGCCAACTGTTTACCCGTTACCCCAACAAATCCCGCCGTGCCCTTGAGATTCTCGTGCCTGGGGCTAGCTGGCTTCTCATCACGATGCCCTTATGGCTCTCGTTCTCCCACCCGGCGATGGTTGCCTACCTCATCATCACCTTTGACGTTTATTGGTTTTATAAATCACTGACGCTTGCCATCCACGCGATCCGCTCGTTTCTCACGCTTCAGGCACACACCAAAGTCGACTGGCTCGCCCAAGCCCGAACCATCCCACAGATGAACCATCTCTATCACGCAATTATTATCCCGCAGTACTGCGAACCGCTGCATATCCTCCGCCGGACGCTTGAGAATCTCCTCAAACAGGATTTTCCCCACGACCGGCTCATCATTGTGCTTGCCTGTGAGGATAAAGACCCGCACGCCCGGGAAACGGGGATTATCCTCAAGCGTGAATTTGGATCGGCATTTGGCCACTTTCTCGTGACAAGGCACGTCCTGCACCTGGGAGAAGTTGCCGGTAAAAGCAGCAACATGGCCTGGGCGGCCAAACATCTCGTCGCTGCCCTCAAATCCTGGCATATTCCGGTGAGCTCTGTTACTGTAACGTCCTGCGACGCCGACGCGCTCCCGCACCCCAAGTATTTTTCCGCGCTGACATATCAATTTTTAACTGATCCGGACCGGAGGTTTCATTTTTATCAGGGTGCGATTCTATTCTATTCCAATATTTGGCGGATTCCTCTTCCCACGAGGGTACTCAATACGCTCGGGAGCATCTGGAACTTGGCACTCCTCTCACAGCAGAGCCGGTTTATCAACTTTTCCACATACTCCCTCTCCCTCGAGACTGCCGCAAACGTCGGATACTGGGACGTGGATATCATCCCGGAGGATTATCATTTATTTTTTAAAGTATACTTTGCTCTGGGTCAAAAAGTCTCGACCCGCGGCATCTTTTTGCCGGTCCTCGTGGATGCGGCCGAGAGCCGAACGCTCATAGGATCCCTCGTCAATCAGTATGAACAATCCAAACGATGGGCGTGGGGCGTATCGGACATCCCGTACGTCATCCGGGGCGTTTTCCTCAACGGTCAAATCGCCCTCCACGACCGCCTTCGACGACTCATGTTTCTTCTCGAGCATCACGTCTTTTGGCCATCCAACTGGTTTATATTGACCTTGGGAAGTGCTATTCCTCCTATTCTCAATCCTGCGTTCGGCAGAACGGTACTCGGGCACAATCTCGCTCAGATCTCCTCCGGCATCCTCACCCTGTCAGCCGTGTTTCTCCTGGTTGTCGTTGTCATAGACCTGCGGGTCAAACCACCCAGGCCCAAAGAGTTTGCATCCTGGAAGCTTCCGTTTCTCTATCTACAGTGGCTCACACTTCCTATTGTTTCATTTTTTTTGGCTGCCCTGCCGGGCCTGGATGCCCATACCCGCCTGATGCTCGGGCGTCGACTGGAGTATCGGGTCACTGAGAAAATATAATCGTTATAATTGTTATAAATGTTATAATCGTTATATGTTATCCTGGCTCATTGCTCATTCCCCCCTCCTCTATTTCACCCAAAGCCTGTGGCGGGATGAAGTATTCTCCATATTCGTCGCCCAAAAGCCCATCGCTTTTATCCTTCAAAACCTCACCTTTGAGCCGCCCGTGTATTATCTTCTCCTGCACTTTTGGATCCGCGTCTTCGGGACCAGTGAGATAGCCGTCCGCAGTCTCTCGCTGTTGGGATTTGCCCTCGCGACCGCGCTCGTCATCTTCTGGAGCGAGCAGCTTTTCCGTAAACACTGGCTCTCATGGGTCACGCCGATCCTATTTTTTACAAATCCCATGCTGCTCTACTACGCATTTGAAATCCGCACCTATGGCTGGTATACATTTTTTGCGGTTCTCACATTATTTGCCTATACCGGATCCCGGTGGCGCCTATGGACCCTCGCCGTGATTCTCGGATTTTATACCCATACCTACTTCCTGTTTTTCTTTGCTGCACTTGTCCTCCATTGGGCCCTATGGAATCGCCATAAACTCACCAAACCCCTCGCCCTTATTCGTGAGCCCATGGTTGCCGCGAGTATGCTCATCACCACCGTCATGCTTCCCTGGCTTATCCGTGTCCTGCGGGAAGCCGCAACGCTCAAAGATTCCTGGTATTTCCCGGTCAACTTCAATTTAGTCCGGTCAGTCGTGGGCAACATGTATCTGGGGTATGAAGGTACGCCCTGGTATCTGTGGGGATTTACCGCCACTCTCTCGCTTGTCCTGCTTGCTCTGTTTGTCTTCGCGATGAGGGACAAAGCAACCCGCAGACGCAATGCTCTATTTCTCACAGCCGTCATCGTGCCGCTTGCGATCGTCGTAGGCGTTTCGTTTATCAAGCCCTTATTCGTCAACCGTTATCTCATCGGCGTCACGGTTTCGGAAATCTTCCTCCTAGCGTTTGCACTAGAAACGATCAAAAATCATCGTCTCCAGAAACTTGGTGCTTGGTGCTTGATGCTTGGTGCTTTAGTATTTAACGTCTGGTATCCCTCCCAACACGCCAAGCTCGATATCCGCGCAACCCTGCAAGAGATCAACGCCATCAAAGGCAACGATGACATCATCCTCGCCGGCAGTCCGCTCATATTTTTTGAAACCATCTACTATGCCAAACCAGGCTCACGCGTCTATCTCTATAATCCTCACAATAGCCCGTTCCCGTGGTACGTCGGCGGGATACTCGTATCCCAGGATCAGATGATGTCCGATCTGCCTGTGTACCCGACGCGGGCCTTTCTGGTGGGAGAGGACGGATCTTTCTCCATCAGTTATCGCGCTCCCATCGTCACACTCGCCAAATACCGGTAACGATATACCTATATGCGCAGTATTCTTTCCGATGACAATTGGGTTCTTTCGATTAGCCGAAAATTGGCGCTTGCGGCACTAGTCGTCTCCTTTGCGTTGCTCGTTTGGCGATATCCAATGCTCCCGCCACTTGTCCCGCTGTGGTACGGCAAGCCGTGGGGCGTAGAACGGCTCGCTCACCCGCTGTGGCTCCTGCTCCTTCCCGGGGGGTCCTTTAGCATCCTGATCGTCAACAGTATATTCTCCCGCATGGTGAACCGGGATATGCTGATATTTACTCAAATTCTTGCCCTTACCGCGCTTCTGGTTTCCGTCCTGTCGCTGGTTACACTGACGAAAATATTATTTCTCGTATCATAATGAACATTCCTGAAATGAGAACATCGTAATACCGAAAGTAGAAATTCGTAATCGAAAATCGATTTTCGTTCTTCTTAATTCGATAACGACTCTCTATGTTCTATACAACGAATTTCTATGCTTGAGTAACATGAATAACGTCTTTCCAGCCACCATCACCGCTTTTTTCATCGCTCTGCTGACCACTCCCCTCGTGCGCTGGCTCGCCATCCGGTGGGGTCTCGTGGATGATCCCAAAAAACGCCCCCATCCGGCGCACACGCATACGGGAATCGTGCCCCGGGCCGGAGGACTAGCTGTCTATCTGGGGATCGTGATGGCGATGCTCCTTTTTCTGCCGATCACGAAGCTCGTCGTTGGCATGATCATTGCCGCAACCATCCTGGTCATCGTCGGGCTTTGGGACGATAAAGGTGACGTCAATCCGTACCTTCGCCTGGCCGTGAACATCGCGGCATCCCTTGTGGTCATCGGGGCTGGAGCCGGAATACCCTTTATCACCAATCCGTTGACCGGAGGGGTCATACCGCTTGATGGATGGCGCATAGTTCTGAACGTATTTGGCGTCCACTCCATACTCGTCTGGGCTGATATTGTCGCCTTCATCTGGATACTTTGGACCATGAACATCGTCGGGTGGTCTGCGGGAGTCGACGGCCAGATGCCCGGGTTTGTCACGATCAGCGCTTTGACGCTGGGCCTATTATCGTTGCGGTTTACAGCGGCTGACCCCGCGCAAGCGTTTGTGACGGTGCTTGCCTTTATCGTAGCCGGAGCATTTCTGGGATTTCTTCCCTGGAATGTATACCCGCAGCGGATCATGCCGGGCTACAGCGGAAAAACGATCGCAGGGCTTTTCCTCGCGATCCTGGGCATCCTCTCGTATGCCAAACTCGGTACAGCCATTCTCGTCCTCGGAGTCCCGACGATAGACGCGATCTACACGCTTCTCCGGCGTATCGGAAAAAAGAAATCCCCGGTGTGGGCCGACCGCGGGCATCTCCATCACCTGCTTCTCGACCTCGGGTGGGGAAAGCGTCGGATTGCCTTGTTTTACTGGGGGGTGTCGGCTATACTGGGGGTGATTGCGCTCTCGGTCACGAGCCAACAAAAATTATTTGCATTTCTCTTAATGGGCGTTCTGATCGGAGGATTTATCACATGGGCAAGCTTCTTTTCTCACTTCTTAAAACCGCAAGACCCAGACAGTGGCTGAAAAATTTCGCCGTATTTACGACGATTCTCTTCACCGGGCAACTCTTCAATGGAGACCTCCTTTGGCGGTCGCTCCTTGCGTTTATCGTGTTCTGTCTTTTATCCTCATCCAATTATATATTCAACGACATCCTCGACGCGCCCAAAGACCGGAAACATCCGTTTAAGCGATTCCGTCCGATCGCAAGCGGCCAATTCCCTGTTCCGGCTGCCCGAGTTGCGTCTCTCCTGTTTGCCGTTGCCGGACTGTCGATCGCGCAAAGCATCAATCCGTTGTTTTTCGTCTTTGCTGTCGCGTTTCTTATCCTCCAATATGCGTATTCCCTGTTTTTCAAACACATCACCGTCATCGATATCCTCACGATTACCATCGCCTACATCCTGAGAGTCTATGCCGGAGAAGCAGCGACGGGGTACCACATCTCCATCTGGCTTGCGCTAGCCGCACTATCACTCGCTCTGTTTCTTGCCATCGGAAAACGCCGGGCGGAGCTCACGCTCATTCAGGGGTTTGAAGGTGTTGTGCCGCGGGATACTAGGGCCGCACTATCCCACTACTCGGAAAAACTTCTGGATACGTATACGGCTATGTTTGCCAACTCCACGTTTCTCACCTACGCTTTTTTTACCTTTCTGGCCCGCCCGTATAACGAAGGATTTTTTCTCCGCAACTACACGGAGTTTTTTGTGGATCTACCCGGAAGGAAGTGGATGATGGTAACCATTCCTTTTGTGCTTTATGGCATCATGCGCTATATGCAGCTCATTTACGAAGGCAAAGGAGAATCACCGGAGAAAATATTGACTTCTGATCTGCCGCTGCTGACCACCGTCATCCTTTGGGTAGGAAGCGTACTGGTGGTAGTGTATGGAATTGGCGGATAATAAATCTACAAATAAACAAATCTACAAATCCGACAAATAAATGTGTGACTTATACAATGATTCAATCATCGATAATTGTTTATCATTCATTTGTAGATTTGCCATTTGCAGATTCGTAGATTAATTGGCATATTTATTACTCTGTCTTCGTCGTATACTGACCAGAGATCCAACCGGTATTTTTTCCATCGTACTTGATCTCATACCACGTCGTACCTTTTGCGTCTTCCTGAGAATCCTGAATCGTGAATTTTTCTCCCGGCTTGACCTGGGCAGCTTCAGTTGCACCTGTAGTGGGCTCCATCCGGACCCGTAGAAACCCGGTTGGTGTATCTTTAATCGTCACAAAGGGCTTGGCCGGATCCGTAGACGCAGCTTTGGTGGGCACAGGGGTGATCTTTCCGCTTGGTTTGGGCGTCGGACTGGCCGAAGTAGCACCGTCTGAGGGTGTCGGAGAGGGTGAGGCTTCCGGAGGGGCGGCGCTGTTGAGCGCAAGCTTTATGACGGCGTTTACTTTGTACCCCGCGGTTGTTTTTACTTTTGTGTTGCGGGATAGAAATCCGGACGATGCAATCGCTAGCATATGATCTCCCGCAGAAACGTTTGGGATCGACAGGGGCGAAATACCTTTGGTTTCCCCGTCCAAGCTTACCATAGCGCCGTCGGGATTGGTCGTGACGGACACCTCGGCGAGTTTACTCGTAATTTTTTCAAGCCATATCGTATCGACTCCCGTGGTAAACTCCGACTCCCCAAGGTTCGCATTGACCCAGGTCAGTATACCTGAAGCGATCCGGACGTTGCCCTGCCAACTGGAAAGCGTCTGCGTCGTAGACTCCGGAACCAGCCGGATGGTATATTCGCCGGACACGACACTCGTCTCAACCGGAGTCCTACCGACGTGTTTGTTGTCCAAAAATACGCTTGCCGTCGGCGTGCTTGCCACCTTGAGGATTCCATCCTTCGACCCGCCGCCGCCCATGGCTTTTACTCCCCAAATGACGAGGATAATAAGGGCGAGAAATCCCACCAACATGCCGAATTTTTGCTTCCTCATACCGGTAATCATAGCACAGTGGCGCAACTTGCGACAATGTCATAGCCGGGAGTCCTCAATTTGACTATAGGCTATAAATATGATACGATATTGTCTTCAAGCCACTCCAAATATGGAGTGGCTATTTTTATGAAAAACCTATTCAAACAGATCACGCGACACTACCGCGGGAGCCATATCCTGAGCTTTGTGCTTCGCCGCAAGATTGAGAAGCTCGCCATACGCCAGATCTTGGGCGTACATCTCGCGGCTTTCGCGTTTATGGCTGCCGTCATCGTGCCTCAGGCAGAGGCGATCACATCCCAGGTCGAAGTCATGCGGGAGACGATCGAAACGATCGTCGAGGTCGTGCCCACCATTGCCCGATTTCAATGGCCGATGAACCGGTTTGGCCTCACCAGCCGGTTTTCATCCGGACATCCGGGTCTTGACCTCACTGCTCCCAAAGGAAATCCG